>JBBKXU010000124.1:0-20853 GCA_037969645.1 Ferruginibacter sp.
GAAAATATTAATTTAGGAATATGATTGAACCAGCAGCAGGCATATTATTAATAGCTGATCCGTTTTTAAAGGATCCTAATTTTTTACGCACCGTTGTATTGTTATGTGAACATAAAGCCGAAGGCAGCTTTGGCTTTGTTTTAAACAAACAGATTGAGCAAACACTTGGCGAACTGATAGCAGATTTGAACGGAAATAAGTTACCGGTATATTACGGCGGACCTGTTCAAATGGATACCATTCATTTTCTGCATCAGTGCCCCGATCTGATACCCGAATCTGTACAAGTGGGCAAGGATATTTATTGGGGAGGCAATTTTGAAACGGTTACAGCATTACTCAAGACAGACAGTATTGATTTAAATAAAATAAAATTCTTTATTGGATACAGCGGATGGGGCGATAGTCAATTGACAGGAGAGCTGGATGAAAAAAGTTGGCTTACGGTATCAGCAAACCGAAAATTGGTTTTTAATACGCAGCATGATGAAATATGGAAGGGAAGCCTGCAGGCCCTTGGAGGCGATTATGAAATGATGATTAATTACCCTATTGACCCTCAGTTAAATTAGCAACTTAATTGTTTCCACAAAAATTTTACTCAGTTTTTCATCGGCCTTACCGGCAACAGCAATAATTTCCTTGATATTTACGGGTTGTAGATTATCCGGATCACATTCATCGGTGATGACACTTACCGCTGCGCAAGGCAATCCAACATGATTGGCAACTATAACTTCTGGCACCGTACTCATGCCCACCATGTCGGCACCCATGCCTCGAAGATGCCTGTATTCTGCTCTGGTTTCCAGATTAGGGCCAGCAACTGCTACATACACACCTTTTGTAATTTTGATTGATAAAGCTGAAGCAGCTGTTTCAATTTTTTTGATCAATTCGGCGTCATAGGGGCGGCTCATATCCACAAAGCGGTTACCAAAAGCCGGGTCATTTAAACCTCGCAATGGATTTTCGGGTTGTTCGTTAATATGATCAGTCAGCACCACCAAATCGCCCTTTTTATATTCCGGATTCATCCCACCCGCAGCATTACTCAACAACAGAAACTGCACACCCAGTTCCTTCATCACCCTAACAGGAAAAGTAACTTGCTGCATGCTATAACCTTCATAATAATGAAACCTGCCCTGCATTACCAGCACCGGCACTTCATCAATAGTACCATAAATCAAGCTGCCTTTATGAAACTCTACCGTAGCTTCAGGAAAACCAGGAACCTCATTGTAAGGAATAGAAATAGTTACGTCTATATATTCAATTATAGTATTTAGCCCTGTACCCAACACAATGCCGGCTACCGGGCTGCTGATTCCCAAATTTTTTAGAAAATTTGCACATTCTTTTACATCTGCCATTGAGTAAACCATAACTAAACCATTTATAGTGAATTTACGTATATTCAATCATAAAAGCCTCACCCTTTTGTAAAAATGAAATTTTTAATCATATTCTCATTGCTCTTTCCTTTTTTATGCCAGGCACAGTCATCTTATAAAACGGAAGATATTGTGGCTGATTTGCCAATTGCCAAAATACTTAACCACAGGTCGTCTTCATCTACCTTAAAAAAGATGCAGGGCAGTATTAGCATTATAGATTTCTTTGGCACCTGGTGTGCGCCTTGTATAAAAGCACTCCCCGAATTAGCTGGATATAAAAACAAATTCAAGGATGATATCAGTATTATATTGGTATCTACTGAAGCCGAAAATAAACTTGCTAAATTCATCAGCGGCCGCCAACCTTTTTTGTTTCCAATGGTTGTAGATGAAGACAATTTATTTACGAACGCTTTTAAACCGCCTTCCTATCCCTACACCGTTGTATTGGATAAGAATTTAAAAGTACTATCTATAACCAATGCAGCCGATCTATCTGAGACCATGCTGGAAAAATTCATAGAAGATGGAAAAAAAATTAAAGAAACAAAACCTACAACAACTGAATTTAATTTGAAGCCAGAAATCACTAATAAACCAAAAGCTTTCACCAGCAGCAACAATCCACTTGTAAAACTGTCACAAGATTTTATGTATGCTGCTAAAACCCATGAAGAAACAGCGAACTATATTTCAGAATTAAAAAACTTGAACTATAACGAATTAATGAATGGCCTGAAAAATGATGATGATAAAAAAGCTTTTTGGATAAACCTGTACAATGCGTACACAAATGCATCGCTGCATAAAGATCCAAACCAATACAAAAGCCGCAATAAATTTTTTAAAAATAAAAACATCATCGTTGCTGACAAAACATTCAGTCTTGATAAAATAGAACATGGCATTTTAAGAAGAAGCAGTATAAAATGGAGTCTGGGTTATTTTTCAAAACTATTCCCCAGTAAAATCGAGAAAGAATTAAGGGTTGATAAATTAGACTACCGAATTCATTTTGCTTTAAACTGTGGCGCTAAAAGTTGCCCCCCTATTGCATTCTATAACCCTGAAAACTTAAATACGCAACTGGACGTTGCCGCCACGGCTTACTTAACTGGTGAAACTGAATTTGATGCTGAAACTAATATTCTAAAGTTGCCAGCAATCTTAAGTTGGTTTCGCAGGGATTTTGGAGGGAAGAAAAAAATGGTTGAATTGTTGAAGGAGAATAAATTACTTCCATTAGAGGTAAATCCAAAAATCAAATTTAAAAAATACGACTGGACACTTTACGTAGATAACTATAAACAATAAATTTTTATGAGTAATCACTATTACAACGCTGCTGATCTTGCCAAATTTGGAAACATCGGCGAATATCAAAAAGATCTGGCTGATAAATTCTTTGATTGGTATGGTGCAGCTTTTGCCGACAGCGCATTGTCTGCGAAAGAAAAATCTTTGATTGCTTTGGCCGTAGCGCATGCGGTGCAATGCCCGTACTGCATTGATGCATACAGCAGCGATGCATACGAAAAAGGTTACAGCGAAGCACAAATGATGGAAGCGGTGCATATTGCTGCTGCAATAAAAGGTGGTGCTGCATTGGTGCATGGGGTGCAGATGATGAATAAAGTGAAGGAGATTGCGATGTAACACCCTCCGCCCCCTAAAGGGGGAACCAGGAAGCAGGCATGATTCGCAAATTCATACAATATTAATAACATACTATTTCTGAATTCAACTCAGTAAGCTGATTAAAGTCTTTAGAGTAGTACAAAGCCCCTTCAGGGGTTTGGGGCAACTATGAAATCACTAAAAGCAGAAGGAAATATTTTATCAGATTCGCATGAGCAGTTAGAAATTCTGGAGCATGGGGTCAATCATGACGACGCATTTAAACTCATTCCTTTTCAGCAAAAGCTAGAGGGTATTGGTTTGTATCCGTTAAAGCCAACTTCATTGGAAATTTTTCAGATTAATGTAGGAAAAATGTGCAATCAGGTTTGTAAACATTGCCATGTTGATGCTGGACCCGACCGCCAGGAAATAATGACCAGAGAAACGATGCAGGAATGCCTGGATGTGTTAGCGGTAAACCCCAATTTTACAACCGTAGATTTAACTGGCGGAGCACCCGAGATGAATCCGGATTTCAGGTGGTTTGTTGAAGAAATTAAAAAGGTAAACAAGGATATTAAAATTATTGTACGCTGTAATCTTACCATCATCAGGGCTAATAAAAAGTATCACGACCTGCCAGAGTTCTATAAGTTGCACAATTTAGAAGTGGTTTCTTCGCTACCCTTCTATTCAAAAGATCGAACCGACAGACAACGTGGCGATGGTGTTTTTGACGATAGTATCAAAGCATTGCAAATGCTGAATGACGTTGGCTATGGTTTAGAAGGAAGTGATTTAATTTTAGATCTTGTATATAATCCGGCGGGTGCTTTTTTACCGCCATCACAAACAGCTTTGAAAAAAGAATTTAAAGATTCACTGAAAAAAGATTTTGGCATTTCCTTTCATGCATTATTTGCCATCACCAATCTACCCGTCAGTCGTTTCTTAGATTACCTATTACAAAGTGGCAATTATGAAAAGTATATGGAAAAATTATTAGCAGCTTTTAACCCTGCAGCTGCGGCAAATGTAATGTGCCGCAATACATTATCCATTGGCTGGGATGGGTTTATTTATGATTGCGATTTTAACCAGATGCTGGAACTGAAAGTAAGTTGCAACAGTAAACATATTTCATCATTCAATAAAGAGGAACTGATTAACCGTTCAATTGAAATCAATCAACATTGCTTTGGCTGCACAGCAGGCGCAGGAAGCAGCTGTGGAGGCGCAGTAGTATAAAATTAAATAATCAAACAAAAAATAAATGTCAACAGCTTATTTAGAAACAACTAAAAACGTTTACAAAGCAGCAGCCGAAACGCCCGATGTAGGTTTATGCTGTACCACTACACCTATATGGCAATTACCAGGATTGGATATGCCACTGATTATGCAGCAAATGAATTATGGTTGTGGCTCCACTGTAAATCCAAGGGACTTGGTGAACGATCCAAAAATTTTATACGTTGGTGTTGGCGGCGGCATGGAGCTGTTACAGTTTGCATATTTCAGCCGGCAGAATAACGGTGTAATTGGTGTTGATGTAGTGGATGAAATGCTGGAAGCCAGCAAAAGAAATTTTGATGAAGCCGAAAAATTAAACCCCTGGTTTAAAAAAGAATTTGTCGATTTAAGAAAAGGCGATGCGTTAAATTTACCTGTTGAAGATAACAGCATAGATGTGGCGGCACAAAACTGCCTCTTCAATATTTTTAAACAGGAAGAACTGAAACAGGCTTTGCAGGAAATGTATAGGGTGCTAAAACCAAGAGGCAGATTAGTAATGAGCGATCCTATTTGCGACGCTCAAATGCCGGAAGCACTCAAAGAAGATGAACGCTTGAGAGCGCTTTGCCTGAGTGGCTCTTTGCCGCTTTGGGATTATATAAAAATGATTACCGATGTTGGTTTTGGCACTATTGAAATAAGAGCCAAAAGACCTTATCGAATTCTTGACCCTAAAAATTACGCAACCGATAAGCTGATTTATATTGAAAGCGTGGAAGTGTGTGCCATAAAGGATCCTATGCCTGCCGACGGCCCTTGTGTGTTCACCGGAAAAACGGCTATTTATTATGGTACTGATGATTGTTTTGATGATGACAAAGGACATGTGCTGACGCCTAACCAACCATTAGCAGTTTGTGATAAAACAGGTGGAGCATTAGCATCATTAAATAGAGATGATATTTTTATTTCAGAATCTACCTGGTTTTATGATGGCGGAGGTTGTTGTTAAAATTGAGTTATGAAAAATGCGATAATAATCTTTGTACGAAACCCGGAATTGGGAAAAGCTAAAACACGGTTGGCTGCGACAGTTGGTGATGAAAAAGCTTTAGAAATTTATAAAGAACTGCTTCAACACACATTTAATATAACAGCAGCTGTTGAAGCAGATAAATATGTATTTTACCACGAAGCAATAAATGAAACGGACGTGTGGAATGCAGTAGGATTCTATAAGGAATTGCAGAATGGAGATGTTTTGGGTGAAAAAATGGATTATGCTTTTACAGCAGTTTTCAATAGACCTTATCATAAGGTAATCATCATTGGCAGCGATTGCCTGCAACTATCAAGCGCTATAATTAATGACGCATTCGCCGCTTTACAGAACCATGATACGGTCATAGGGCCAGCAAAAGACGGAGGCTATTATTTATTAGGAATGAAAAAATTAGTATCTGGGGTTTTTGAGAATAAAAAATGGAGTACAGATTCTGTATATGCTGATACACTAAACACGCTGCAGACAAATGGATTAACCACAGCACTGTTACCACAATTAACAGACGTAGATACAGAAGACGATTGGCTTGAAAGTAAAAGCTAGAATTATGCTATGTGAAATAAATCTTCCAGGCTATCTCCTTCATCTGCAAGAGAAAAAGATACAAACGCTGTTGCTGTTTGGTCTTTTTGCTCTTCAATACTTCATGGAACACATTTTCCCTCAACATAAATCACTTAATCGTGTAAAGAATGAAGGCTTTAACCTGCTGGTAGGCATTTTCAATACGGCTCTCTTTTTTCTTCCTTCTGCTCTTTTGGTTCAACTGTTGTATGTAATTGAATTAAATCAGTTTGGTATTTTACAGTGGATACAAATGCCTTTATGGGTAAGGATTTCGGCAACCATAGTCGTCATGGACTTTTTTATGTACTGGTGGCATCGTTTCAATCACGGTACACAAATTCTATGGCGATTTCATAAATTTCACCACCAGGATAAAATGATGAATTCCACAACGGCTATGCGTTTCCATACTATTGAGCTGTTTTTTTCTCTTTTCTTTAAAGCCACTATTTTTCTCCTGGCCGGGTTTTCCTTTCTTCCGATACTGATTTACGAAACAGTTTTCTTTTTGGCAATAGTTGTTCATCATTCCAATATCCGCATTACCGAATCGGTAGACATGCTGTACCGCAAACTTTTCTCCTCTCCTATGATGCACCGTATTCACCATTCGAATAAATCCTTCGAAACCAATAGCAACTATGGCTCGGTATTCAGTTTTTGGGACCGCATTTTTGGCAGTTACCTTAAAAAAGCAAGTGGGCCAATCAACTTCGGTGTTGACGAAGCAAAAAACTGATTTCGGGTCTAAGTGAAAATTAAAATCATATATTTAAAGAAAAAACTGCTTTGTTATACCCGATTGTAAAAGTAATTGCCAGACTTGCTTTACCTATTTACTGCCGAAACCTTGAGATTAACAGAAAGGGGCTCTTAAAACATAAGGGACCATTATTGTTGGCAGCCAATCATCCCAATTCATTTTTAGATGCCATTATACTTTGTACATTGTTTGACGGTACCATTTATTCATTAGCCCGAGGTGATGCTTTTAAAAATAAAATGGCAGCCAAATTATTAACACTCTTTAAAATGTTTCCGGTGTACCGGGTAAGTGAAGGGGTAGAAAATATGGATGAGAATTATAAGACCTTCGATCAATGTAAAGAGCTTTTTAAAAAAAATGGCATTGTACTCATCTTCAGCGAAGGCAGGTGCATTAACGAATGGCATTTACGTCCGCTTAAAAAGGGAACCGCCCGCCTGGCCATCAGCAGTTGGGAAGATGGAATTGACCTAGAAGTGTTACCAGTAGCCATTAATTATAGCTCATTTAAAAAATTCGGTAAAAATATTAAGCTGTCTTTCGGTGATATTATTACGAAGAAAGATATTGATTATAAAGACAGTCATGGTAATGCAATACGGCAGTTTAATGACACCTTAAAACCACAGCTCAACAAGCATGTTCTTGAAATTGAGGAAGATGATAAAGAAGCCTTAGACAGTACATTCTATGTTAAACAACCGTTCTTAAAACAACTACTCCTGTTCTTTCCGGCGTTGGTTGGTTTGTTTGTACATGCTCCTTTGTACCTCTTCGTTAAATGGCTGGGCGCTACTTTAATTAAAGAAGACGGCCATGATGACTCCAAGATGATTGGATTTCTTTTTGTGTTTTACCCTTTGTTCCTTTTAGTATTGACAACTGTTGTTTTTTGTTTTACCGTAAGCTGGGTTTCCTTCTTGCTGATATTAATATTACCTTTTACCGCCTGGAGCTATGTGCAATTAAAAAAACAATTGGATTAATTTACTGCAGCATTCTTCTATATATTTTTACAATTTCCTCCTGAGTTGCACCTTTTTTAAAAAGCTGTACAGCTTTCCGGTTTGCCAATTGCACTTGCAGCCAGCTTCGTCCTTTATACTTTCGGGCACTTACCAAAGCGGTATTTGAAAATACTTTGTATTTGACTTGCTTCATCAGTCTGTCGCAGAATTCAAACTCTTCCATAATGAGCAATTCATTTTTAAACCCGCCAGATTTTTCAAATAAACCTCTGGTAACAAATAAAGTTTGATCACCACCATAACATATAAACCAGTTGAACCGTGTAAACCAGGCATTCATTTTTAATAGAAACTTTGATGAATCAAATTTTGTCCTATAACGCCCAAAATCAAATCCTTCGTTTACGGCTTTTATGATATCAGAAACGAAACTTTCGGGTGGAAAACTATCAGCATGAACAAAATATAAAATGTCGCCGGTAGCTTTGGTAACGCCAAAATTCATTTGAAGAGCCCTTCCTTTTTGTGGAGATACAAAGGCAATTGCTCCGGATTGTTCGCCAATTGAAATAGTTTCATCTTCACTTCCTCCATCGCTTACAATTATTTCGTTAATCTCGTCACCACTATGTTTAAATAGATAGGCAATCAATTTGCCAATTGAAGCAGCTTCGTTATAAGTTGGAATGATTATGGATATTTTGTTTGCCACTGATTACACGAATTTACACGAATAAAAAAACCCACACGTAAATGTGTGGGTTCAATATATATAATTCTTTTACTTTTTAAGCTTCTACTGCTCCTTCAACCAAAACTGTTGTTTTGTTATTTAGCACTTCAACAAAACCGCTTTTAATATCATAACCGGCAGTTTGTGTCTTGTCCTTTAAAATTTTCAGTTTGCCTTCTTTTAAAGCACTAACCATGGGTGCGTGCCTGTCTAATACTTCAAACAAACCGCCAATGCCCGGCAAAATAACGCCGTAAACTTCGCCACTGAAAATTTTTTGTTCGGGTGTAAGAATTTCTAAAGTCATATTCAATTAAGCTTTTGCCGCTTCCATTAATTTTTTACCTTTTTCAATCGCATCTTCCAAAGTACCTACCAGGTTGAAAGCCGCTTCCGGATAATCATCCACTTCTCCATCCATAATAGAATTGAAACCACGGATAGTATCTTCGATAGGCACCAATACACCTTTTAAACCGGTGAACTGCTCTGCCACAAAGAAAGGCTGACTCAAGAAACGCTGTACTTTACGTGCACGTGATACAACTAATTTATCTTCATCACTTAATTCATCCAAACCTAGGATGGCGATGATATCTTGTAATTCTTTATAACGCTGTAAAATTAATTTTACACGGTTTGCCGTATCATAATGTAAATCACCAACGATTAATGGGGTCAAAATTCTAGAAGTACTATCCAAAGGATCAACAGCAGGATAGATACCCAAATCCGCAATCTTACGACTCAATACCGTAGTAGCATCCAAGTGAGCAAATGTTGTTGCTGGTGCCGGATCGGTCAAATCATCCGCAGGTACATATACCGCCTGTACAGAAGTAATTGAACCGTTCTTGGTTGAAGTAATACGCTCCTGCATCAATCCCATCTCTGTTGCCAGTGTTGGTTGATAACCCACCGCAGATGGCATACGACCTAATAAAGCCGATACTTCAGAACCTGCTTGTGTAAAACGGAAGATATTATCTACGAAAAATAAAATGTCTTTTCCTTGTCCTGTACCATCTCCATCACGGAAATACTCGGCAATGGTTAATCCGCTCAAAGCCACACGGGCTCTTGCTCCTGGCGGCTCGTTCATCTGTCCAAATACGAAAGTTGCTTTAGATTCTTTCAATCCTTCCATATCAACAGCGCTCAAATCCCAGCCGCCTTCTTCCATACTATGCTTAAACTTTTCGCCATAGTTCATGATACCTGCTTCAATCATCTCTCTCATCAAATCATTTCCTTCACGGGTTCTTTCTCCCACACCGGCAAATACCGATACACCACTGTATGATTTCGCAATATTATTAATCAATTCCTGAATCAATACGGTTTTACCTACACCTGCACCACCGAACAAACCAATCTTACCACCTTTTGCGTAAGGCTCAATCAGGTCAATTACTTTAATACCGGTGTATAAAATTTCATTGGCTGTACTCAGGTTTTCAAACAATGGAGGCTTAGCGTGAATAGGGCGACCACCTTCTTTGCTAACTTGTGGTAAACCATCAATGGCATCACCAGTTACATTAAATAAACGGCCCTTAATTGCATCACCAACAGGCATTGCAATAGGTTTACCAGTATCAATAACAACGGTACCACGTACCAAACCCTCAGTTCCGTCCATCGCAATGGTACGTACACTGTCTTCACCAAGGTGTTGTTGCACTTCAAGCACCAAAGTATCTCCGTTATCACGTTTCAACTCTAATGCGTTTAAAATTTCGGGAAGTTTGCTGTCGCTGTCGAACTGAACGTCAATCACAGCGCCGATGATCGATTTTACTTTACCAGTATTGGCCATATAAATAGGTTTAATTTTCGAGCCGCAAAGGTAAGGCTTGAGGCTTGGAATTAAAAATTAGAACAGAAGTTTTTTATACCCAATCTGTTTTATGACCAGAATCGCTGCTGAACAAGGCTTTCAGCGTAAAATCGGCCAGTAAATACACAGAAAATAGTAATATATTTTGGGGTTATCGGCTTTTTAAGCCCTGTGGAGCATTTGTTCCGGCCATTCGCTTCAATCTTTGCTCCTGCGTCGCAAAGGATTTCCGCTGCTGTCCGGCAGCCCTTGGGCTTTGGAGGCTCTAATAAGCTGTCAATCAAAAAATTCATTAATTCCAATACTGCCGTTTGTAATTTTTATTGCAGGATTCAGTTTTTCCGTGTGTTTAATAAACTTGGATGTTGGGCTTGAAAACATACTGGGGAACAATCTCACGGACTTTATCGTGTTATACTCATCCAGATATTTAATTCTGTAGGAATAACCACCTTGCCCAAAACCAACTATAGAAAAACTTATTGACTTGATATTTGTTAGAGGAACTTGAATATTTAATTTTTCGCCTTTATTAATATACAGATTATCCTTGTCATAATAAATATTCGGCCTGGTAAATACATAATATAATAAAAGCCCCAGAACAATAAATATGAAAATGTACTCAGTTAAATAATTTGACTCCGTTCGTTGGTAATCAGTTAACAACAGAAATATGATTCCCATTAAAACTACCAGCAATAGCTTTACAAAAATAAAGTCGGATGATATTTTTAGTTTTTGATTTCCGTCCATCGCCTTTTATTACAGCAATTTATAAACCAATGCAGCTAACAAACCACCAACTATCGGCCCCACCACCGGTATCCAGCTATAGCCCCAGCCGCTGCTGCCTTTATCTTTTATGGGTAAAATGGCATGCATAATTCTTGGACCCAAATCTCGGGCCGGATTTATGGCGTACCCAGTTGGACCACCCAGACTTAAACCAATGCCCAAAACAAGCAAGGCAACCGGCAACGCATCCAATGAACCCAATTTTACTTCTACATCATTTATATGAGCACCGGCAATAAAGAATACGCCAAAGACAAGCGCAAAAGTGCCGATGATTTCTGTCAATAAATTGAAAGGCGTGTTGGGTATGGCCGGCGTATTACAAAAAACAGCCAGCTTGGCATCAGCATCTGCTGTTTCATCAAAATGTTTTTTGTAGGCAACCCAAACTAAAAACGCACCCAGCATGGCACCAATAAACTGGCCGCCAATATACATAGGCACCAGAGCCCAATCAAATTTATCGGCAGCTGCCAAAGCAATAGTAACAGCCGGGTTTATATGTGCACCACTGTACGCTGCAGAAATATACACACCCACAAAAACCGCAATGGCCCAGCCGAATGTAATAACAATCCAGCCACTGTTATTGCCTTTAGTTTTGTTTAGTACAACGTTGGCAACAACGCCGTCGCCTAATAATATTAAAAAGGCGGTGCCAATTATTTCTGCTAAAAATGGAGACATAGTTTTGGTTTATTGGTTTGAGTCATCAAGATAATAAATATTGATTAGCCAAAACATTAAAGGATTTTATTTGTTGCTGAATCGAGCCTTCGTTCTGCTCATTTCGCCGGCCATAATTTCAGTACCAGTCGAGGTAGTATATACAGCCGTACCCATTCATTAATTTGGTAAACTGCTGAGGCATTTCAGTTCTACACATAAATTAGTCGGTTGCAACTTTACCAAAGTTGCAATGGAGCTTAATCTTAAAATTGAAACATAAAAAAAAAGCTGCAGAATATAATCTGCAGCTTTTCTATGCATAACTTAGAAATAAATTTAACCGCCTCTTTTTCCCCTTTTTCGTACTGTTGTTTTAACACGGGCTTTTCCTCTTGGGCCAGTTACTTTGGTACGGGTAACTTTATAATTTTTACGGGCAACCGTGGTTTTTGTTCTTACTGTTACTGAGCTTGCTCTATATGGTTTGTATATTCGGTGAGCTTTTACAACCCTGTGCGTACGTACAATAGCACAATGATTGCTGTAATGCATTCGTCTTGGATGAAACACATGCCATGATACCGGGCGCCAAGGTTTCCACCAGCCTGGGTAATGGCGCCATTTCCAGGGAGAGACCCAAGGCACATATGCCGGACGGAAAACAAACCTTACCGATGGCCAGTAAAAAACATTCACAATTACACGCACTGGTTTATAAAAATCTGCGCTTGGTCCGCCGGGGGTATAATCTGCATCAGCCATTTCCTCATCGCCTTCGTCGGATGGTTCTACGATTGTTTGTTGCCCATAAATTTCATCATCGCCGATGATTTGCAGCATGGCCATTGTATCACCGGTTTTCTCCAGTTCAATCACAGCTATGTCCTGATTCTCGGTTGCGGAAACTGCAACCTGCAATATAAAAGCATGAACATCTTTATCAGCCTTGCTTATTACTTTAATATAATCTACATCGCCATCGCCATCCAGATCGAGGTTATTTACATTTTTGTCAGATTGGTTTATGAGCTTTTCAAATTCTTCAATCGAAGATGCCTGCTTAAACATTTCCAATGCGCCTTGTAAACTAAAATTATCGCCAGGTAATCCTGTAGAATCGGTTTGGGCAGTGGCAGTAACAGTTGTAGCTGCAAAACAAATAAATATCAGCAGCAATTGTTTTAGATGTTTCATATAAAAATATTTTGTTAAGGTTTGACTTGGTTATAACGCTAAAGTTTATTCAGCGCCGGCATTTTTATATATCCTTACTTTAATACTGACTAAATATTTTTTATTCTCAAAGCAAAGCCCCACCTATACCATTCATAACAAATTATTCATTTAATATTGAAAGATTGTACATTTGCAACATTGTAGCAAATATTAAACTTTGTATAAAAGCCTTATCATAAAAAAAATTGCAGCAGCAGCCATACTGATCATATTTGCGTTCAGTATAACGCCTACAATTGTTTTTCATAACTGGTTGGCGAATCATACTGATACTGCTAACAAATCTGCAGATACAAAGGGCGAACAAATTAGTGATGTAACCTTTAATTGTCATTGCGATAATATTGTTGCACAATCGCCTTTCACAGAAGCTGCTGTTTTAAGCTACGGCCCAGCCGAAAATATTTTTTCTGTAGCCAGTACTGAACGAAAGGTTCAGTTTATTTCTTCCTCAAAGCTACTCACTTCACTTAGAGGGCCACCTGCTGTTTAGTATTTTTTCTTTGCTAGAGGCACTCAACTTTCTGTTTTATAAAAAAGTTGATCCTTAATTTTTGAACATTTATCTATTAACACAGCAATTATGCGTACTACAATTACAATTTTACTATTACTGATTATAGCCCCAGGTAAAATCAATGCTCAGGGTAATTCTTATCATACTCCTTTAAAAATATTCAATCCTATAAACGGTACATTCTCGGGGAAAATTACTGATGCAAAAAATGGCGCTGCCATTGAAGGGGTTACAGTTTATATTTCTGATATAAAAACTGGTACTGCCAGCGATGCCTCGGGGCAATTTATCATCAACAATATCCCCGAGGGTACGCATCTGGTGGAGATTTCCCATATCGGGTACAATAGCATTGTGCAAAGCATCGATATAAAAAACGACACGAAGAAAGATTTTATACTCGGCGAATCTATCATCGAAAACAATGCCGTGGTTATCACCGGAGTATCGGGTGCTACACAATTAAAAAAAGTTCCTTTTTCGGTGAGTGTATTACGTAAGGAAGATTTATTCAGAAGTACTTCATCTAATATTATTGAATCGCTTACAAAAATTGGCGGCGTGTCTACCATGGCTTCTGGTCCTGCCATTTCAAAACCAGTAATTCGTGGTTTAAGTTATAACCGTGTACTTACTATAAATGATGGCGTAAGACAGGAAGGACAGCAATGGGGCGATGAACATGGAATAGAAATAGACGAGGCTAGTGTAAGTAAAATTGAATTACTAAAAGGTCCTGCATCTATCATTTACGGCAGCGATGCTATGGCGGGGGTGGTAAATATTATTACCAATGTACCGGTACCCGACAATACTATCAAAGGAAATCTGTCAACCAATTATCAAACCAACAATAACCTCAGCACACTTAATGTAAACATTGGAGGCAACAAAAATGGTTTAAACTGGAATATGTATACTTCCAATAAAGCTGCAGGAGATTATAAAAACAAATACGATGGCCGAGTTTTTAACTCGAAGTTTACCGAAAATAATATTGGCGGATATATCGGCTACAATGGCAAATGGGGCTTCAGTCATTTATTAGTTAGTCAGTTTAATTTAAAAGCTGGATTAATTGAAGGTGAAAGAGATGCCGATGGTTTTTTTGTGAAGCATCTTGCGGGCAATGTAACAGAAAGAGCTACTAAAGAAGATTTTAAAACTACAACGCCGCTTATTCCATACCAGCATATCAGGCATTTTAAAATTGCTACTGATAACAATATTAAAATGGGTAAAAATTATCTCACGTTCAATATAGGGTTTCAGCAAAATAAAAGAGAAGAATTTGGCAACCCTGATGAAACAGAAGAGCGATCATTATTTTTTGATTTAAAAACCATCACTTATACTGCGCAGTTTCATCTGGCAGCAAACAAAGGCTGGAAAACTTCAATTGGCATTAACGGAATGCAGCAAAATAATTCCAACAAAGGCGAGGAGCAATTGATACCCGATTACAGTCTTTTTGATTTTGGGCTATATGCTTTTACACAAAAAACAATTAAAAAGATAACAATAAGCGGCGGGCTACGATTCGATAATAGAAATATTAATACTGCTGATTTACTAGACGGCACTGCAATAAAAGGTGATGGCTTTAAAAAGTCTTTTTCAAATGTATCAGGAAGTGCCGGTTTGGCCGCCCAACTAACGAAAGCTGTTAACCTGAAATTTAATATTGCACGTGGTTTCAGAGCGCCAAGTACTCCTGAACTGGCCAGCAATGGCGCACATGAAGGCACCATTCGTTATGAATACGGTAACACAAATCTTAAAAGCGAAACCAGTTTACAATTTGATGCAGGGCTGGAATATAGTGCAGAACATATCTCATTCGGCCTATCTGCCTTCTATAACAGTTTTGATAATTTTATTTTTTACAGAAAACTACAATCCGTAACTGGTGGAGATTCAATTGTAAATTATAGTGGCAGCAACTTAACTGCTTTTAAATTTGACCAAACCAAAGCATCGTTAACAGGGCTGGAGGCAACAGTAGATCTGCATCCGCATCCGCTGGATTGGTTGCATATTTTAAATACTTTTTCCGTTGTAAGCGGACAATTAAGAACGCCAATTGAAGGAAATAAATACCTGCCCTTTATTCCTGCGTCGAAATTAACGACAGAGTTTAAAGGCAGCTTTAATAAGCTTACAAAGAACATTCGAAATTTTTATGCCCTGTTTGAAGTAGATAATATGTTCAGCAAAAAAAATGTATTTACAGTTTATAATACCGAAACAACAACGGCTGGTTATACTTTACTCAATGCAGGTATGGGTGCTGATTTTGTAAACAAGAAAAACAGGACGTTGTTTAGTCTTTCGATTAGTGCAATAAATATGGGTGATGTGGCATATCAAAATCATTTAAGCCGTTTAAAATATGCCGATGAGAATTTAGCAACAGGCAGAACAGGTGTGTTTAATATGGGAAGAAATTTCAGCGTTAAATTAAATGTGCCGTTGAATATGAGCATGGCCAGATAATTTATTTGCGTCTTCTTTTCAACCACAATAAAAAGCCTGTAATACTTAGCAAAGCACCACTCAACCCAAAAACAAAATAAATAATTTTTATACTGGCACCACCAAACTTACCCATATGTAGCTGAGAGTTGGTGATATCATATCTATCAGAAGCATCTATCTCATCTATAAACCTTGTTTTGGAAATACTGCCAGCGCTATCTAAAAAAACAACGTCGGCCATTTTTTTAGAATGGATATATGCATTGGAGCTTCGGCTACCATAAACGGCTGTTTTACCTTTATTAGATTGAGCAAAATAAATTACATAAGCCGTAAAATCGGGGTATTGCTTTTTTACTTCACTATAAGCAGAATCGAAACTAAAAGATAAAGCAGGAGACGCTTTTAGAACCGGCGTATAATTATAGGTTTGATAGAAATCTTTTTCAAAAACATAGCGCTGCATCCAGAATCCCGTAACGGCAATCATCAGATTAAATACCAAAGCATACACTCCAATTAACTGATGCAGATTGCTCCTTTTAAAAATTATTTTTCGGAACAACAAAACGGCCAGTATATTCTTTCTGAAAAGAACCAATCCTGTAACTATGCTCAACAAAAAAATCAAGGCAAATACACCAAGCAACCACTCTCCTGTTTTACCCAGGTGAAACGAGTTGTGAAATGTAGAAAGCCAGCTAACGAAATTATTGTTGGCAGCTCTTGTTTTTAAAACCGCTGCAGTTTGAGGATGTAAAAAAACTTCCATTGCCTTTGTACCGTTTTTATAAGAAGAGTCGTATATAAAAAATGAAACGGGATTGTCGTTTCTTTCGGGCAAAACACAATTACTTATTTGTGCATTTGGGTACTTATTTATAATGGTTGAATAATAACTGTCAACGGTCGCCATTATTGTATTGTCAGTGGATATTTCCGGCTTTTGCAGCCCATCCAACTCGTTATGAAAAACCAAAACAGCACCAGATAAAGACATTAACAAAATAAAGCACCCCACCAAAAGGCCCGCAAAACTGTGTACCCTTAATATTATACTATCCTTCATGTGTTTTTGATTACTGCTTGTTTTGAGTATCTTGCGCCATAATATTACAAGCAATTGTTTAATGAAAAAATTTAACGCTGTATTTTTTTCGGCAGTATTCTTCATTTCGGGGCAAAATGTATGCGCCCAGAATATGGATGTCAACGTTGTTAAATCATTAAATACCAACCAGTCGGCCTTTAAAACCGATTACTGCAGGTTCAATGCAAACAGCGTTACATTCGTAAATATTGGTGCTCCAATAAGTGTTTTTACAATAGGGTTGATTAAAAAAGATAAAAAGATGCAGGCAAATGCAGCGTACATGACTGGCGCTTTCTTGTTATCGTCTACTATTACCCATGCATCTAAGAAAGTTTTTAAAGAGTCCAGACCTTATGAAAAATACCCCGAAATCACCAAACTGAGCTCAGGTGGCGGTTATTCATTTCCATCAGGCCATACATCTGCCGCTTTTACTACCGCAGCTTCTTTGTGCTTTTATTATCCCAAATGGTATATTATTACTCCAGCCAGCATTTGGGCCACCAGTGTTGCTGTAGCCCGTATGTACCAGGGCGTGCATTATCCCAAAGATATATTTGCTGGTGCTGTTGTTGGAGTTGGCAGCGCCTGGGTTACATATAGAGTTCAAAAGTGGATAGATAAAAAGCATAAATAACCAATCAGCTATTCCAGTTTATGAAATTCAGATTCCTTATCATCTTTTTATTATTTCACTTTTCTTTATTTGCCCAAACTGAAGAAACAGTTTTGCAGGATACTGCAATAACAGAGGCGATTATTAAGGATAGTATTATTTACGTAAAGCCGAAGTTTTTTTCTTTTATAACCCATATCCCTAAAGATTTAGTAGGGTTCACTAAACATTCATTTCAAAAAAAGCAAATAAAAAACCTTGCGATAGTAGTGGGTTCATCTGCTATATTAATATTGGCCGATCAGATGATTACCAATACAGTACAAAGTAATTTACGTGATGCTGGTATTCATGCCACTGAAAATTTCTCACCAATAATTCAACTCAATATTGGCGGTAAAAGCACCAATATTGGAAAATTACCACACAATATAAATACAGCGTTTTATAATTTAGGACAGGGATCCAGCACCATGTTATTTGCTGCTGGCTTTTTTATTTTGGGCAAGGTAAAAAAGGATAACAGGGCTTTACAAACAGCAAGCCAGCTAACGGAGGCTTTTCTTGCAATGGGAATCGCTACCCAATTGGTAAAATATTCTACCGGCCGAGAGAATCCGGCTGTTGCATCAAGAACGGGCGGCAGATGGCAACCATTTCCAGCCTGGAGTAATTTCGAGAATAATAAACCCAGATATGATGCATTTCCATCGGGTCATCTAGCTACTTTTTCAAGTACAGTCGCCATTATAGGAGAAAATTATCCCGAAATAAAATGGATTAAACCGGTAGGTTATTCCCTAATAGGTTTAATAGGACTATCGATGATAAATAATGGTGTACATTGGGCGGGCGATTATCCGCTGGGAATTGCATTGGGCTACGGTTTTGGAAAATTCATTACTAAAAAAACCGGGTTGAGGGTTACATCATCACGCTAATCTAAACTGCATTACCGCTATGCTGGAAATAAATATAAATACACCTGCTTTACTTTTTCCTGCCATTACTTTATTAATGCTGGCTTATACCAATAGATTTTTATCGCTGGCAACATTAGTACGCAAACTCCATACTGAGTACCATCGTGGCGAAAAAGAAAGAAATATTTTAAGTCAGATTAAAAATTTACGTACCCGCTTAAATCTGATACGATATATGCAGGCCTTTGGTGTAGTTAGTTTTTTATGCTGCGTATTGTGTATGTACGCTATTTACCGAAACTGGATGCTTATTGCTCATTGGATTTTTGCTGCCAGTCTTATTTTTTTGCTACTCTCTATCATCTTATCACTGTTAGAAATTAATAAAAGCACCAAAGCCATTGAATTGGTGCTGAGCGATATTGAAGAATTAGATAAGGAAAATATTTTTACCGATATTTTTAAAAAAGCAGATGATTAATGTAACTCAACAGGCTCAGTTACTTCATAGTTCTCATCATACTTCACAAAAAAGCGCATGTACAAAACACGGCTTAGGCGCATAAGCCAAGGTTGAACAGCTACTAAAAACAAAGCGTTAAAGCCCAGCCACCAGTAAATACGGTTATCATCGGTAGATACGCCAATTAATACCAGCCAGGCTACAAAAGTTGCTACCGTTACTGCAATAGCCAGTGCATAACTAACATAGCCAGTGCCGAACCAAAATCCCTCTTCGAGGTTGTATCTCTGATTACACACCGGGCAATTATCAGGCATATCAAAAATTTTAGAAAGCTTTAAATTACTGTACGGGTTGCTGTTCTTAAACATTGGCCCACGCCTGCAACGGGGGCAGCGCATGGTTAATACACTCCAATAAAAATTGGGCTTAGGCTTTTTCGACATGGATGCAAAGTTACGAAAGCTGTTTTTGTTTTCTGTAACAAAAGCTACAATCTACTTGAACTTTATCTTAAAAAACAACAGAATCAAAGTCATAGCCAGTACCATGCTGTTTGTGTAAATGATTGCTGCATCAACAATAACTAATCCATACACAAGCCACAGCGAAACTCCTATCGTCAATAAAACAAGCATCAGTAGTGAAAGGTCTTTTGCAGATCTTGATTTCCAAACTTTAATTACCTGCGGTAAAAAAGTTACAGAGGTGATGGTACCGGCCACTAGGCCTAAAATTTGTATTGAGGACATGTAAATTAGTTTAATGCTATTGTTGATAATGTTTGTCTTTTTCTTTCCCCGATTTGCTGACGCCACATGGCGTAATACAAACCTTTTTCTTGTAAAAGTAATTCATGCGAACCGGTTTCAACTACATCGCCTTTTTCCAACACATAAATTCTGTCGGCGTGCATGATGGTACTTAAACGATGTGCAATTAAAATAGTTATCTGTCCTTTTTCAGAAGAAATATCCCTGATGGTATTGGTGATCTCTTCTTCGGTGATTGAATCGAGCGCAGACGTGGCTTCATCAAATATTAATAAATGCGGTTTGCGTAATAAAGCCCGTGCAATGGAAATACGTTGTTTTTCGCCGCCCGACAATTTTAATCCGCCTTCCCCAATCATAGTGTCTAACCCTTTTTCCGCTCTTTCCAATAAACCGGTACAACTTGCTTTTTTTAACACATCAGCAAGGTCTGTTTCTGTTGCCGCAGGGTTTACAAACATCAGATTCTCTCTAATAGTACCGCTGAATAAATTCGTGTCCTGAGTAACAAAACCAATCTGACTACGCAAGTCATCAAAACGTATTTCAGTTTCATCCAATTGATTGTATAAAATTTTGCCTTCCAGCGGTCGATACAAGCCAACCAGCAATTTCATTAATGTAGATTTACCCGAGCCCGACGGGCCAACAAAAGCAATAGTCTCTCCAGTATCAGCATTAAAGCTGATATTATTTATTGCTTTATGAGATGCCGATTTATGTTTGAACGACACTTCTTTAAAAGACAAGGTTTGAATATTATTTAATGGCTTAGGATTTTCAGGGTCCTTTTCGGGTTCCTTGATCATCAGGTTATGGAAATTATTAAGCGATGCTTCTGCTTCACGGTAGGAAAGTAAAATATTTCCAATTTCCTGTAAAGGCCCAAATACAAAAAAGGAAAATATCTGCATGGTTACCAGTTGCCCCGCATTCATCTGATCTTTAAATATCAGGTACATTAAAATAAATAAAATTACCTGGCGCAATGTGTTTACAAATGTGCCCTGAACAAAACTGATGCTACGTATCTTCTTTACTTTCTTTAATTCCAGCCCCAGGATTTTGTAAGTATTCTTATTCAATCTTTT
>JBBKXU010000125.1:0-5751 GCA_037969645.1 Ferruginibacter sp.
AAGTGAAATTTGGGAAGAGGATAGTTTGCCATAATTTTTTTATTTAAAAATGATAATTGTTATTTGACTAAGTTTTACGTTTTGGCTCGCCTGTTAACTCTCGGCCAGTTTGTGAGAAAAACGCAGTATGATGAATTCGGCCGGACGAACAACCGCCATTCCTATTTCAACAATTAATCTGCCTTCCAGAATATCGAGTGAAGTCATTGTCTTTCCCAAACCAACAGCAACATAAAATGCATGCTCTGGCTTAGCCCCCTGCAGTGCTCCCTGCCGCCATAAAGTGGTTAAGAAATTCTCAATCATGCCCTGTATCTTAACCCAGGTGTTTGCATCGTTGGGTTCAAACACAAAAGGCTCTGTTGCTTTCTTGGTTGATTCTTCTACCATATTAAAAAAGCGACGAACCGGCACATAGCGCCATTCGTTATCATTACCCGCAAGTGTACGTGCACCAAAAATCAACGTACCTTTTCCGGTAAAGAACCTGATGGCGTTAACCGATTTACCAGCAACAACATCTACATTTAAATTCTCGAGCTGACTGGCGGTAAACACATTGGCAGGAGCCAACACATTGTTTAAACTAACGTTGGCAGGGGCTTTCCAAACACCACGGGTACGGTCAATCATGGCATATACGCCAGCAACGGCACCGCTTGGAGGCATGCTGGTAGCTGTACTGCTAACACCTGCAAGTATATTTTTATAAACGGGCCAACTCTGGGCCAGGTCATCATCAAGTTCCTGAACGTTTGCCGGTATCGGATCGGCTGCGTAAGCATCATCTACTGCAGTTATTTTGGCCAGTACAGCAGTGTCCGCAGTAAGGTCTGCAAGCGCAACTATTACGCCAGCTTTAGAAACAACAGCTTCAACGTCGGGATATTTAACTGCTTTAGGCAGCTTTACTTTTAACCAGGGAGAATAAACCGCTCCATATTTAAGATTGTTGATGCCAACATTGTCTCTGAAATTTGCACCTAGTGAATCAGCTTGCTTTACGTCAAAAAGTCCAACCCGGTCCTGCAGATCGGCGCATTGTGATAAGGCAGCTTTCTGCACATTACCGAATTCATCATCATCCAAAGCAACCGCATCGGGGAAAAGGATAATTGTTGGTGCATCTTCCTTTTCTAATTGTGTAATACCTCCGGTAAAATTACCCTGGGTAATAGATGTTCCTGCCACAGACGCCCCAATGGACACGATATAACAATCGCCACCGCCATTTGCATAAAACATACGCAGCGCATCATACATATAAAAGCTGTTTGTAACTGCTGCTTTTACAAAATTATTACTGCTGTCAATAACTACTTCGGTTACGGTTGGCGAAGGGCCTGCACCATAATAATATTCATACTCTACCAGCGACCCTATTCGTTTAGGTTTGTTGTTTAAATCGCCGGGAGTAATATCATCTGCTTTATTTGTGTAGCCGATAAATGCAGGTAATGCAGTTTCAACCTGTGCTACACTCGGCGGCAGTTTGGAAATTTCTTCCACATAAACACCGGGAGTTTTGTAAGTTGCCATTTTTTAAAAATTTAAAAGTTTAATAATTAAGATATACAGTGCAGAAATAATCGGTATTGATACGGCTGATAATACCGGTAACCTGCGGGTCGGGATTGGGCGCCGGCGGAGGTTGACTGCTTACTGCGTTGGTTAATAACAAATCGAACATTACGGGCTTTTCAGTAAGCCTGATGGGTATATTGCTTTGAAAAATATCCTGCTGATCAACCGTTGTTTTTGCAAAAACAAAATTTGCTGCTCCATCTTCTATAGAAATTAATTTTCCGGTACGCACAACATATTTCCAAGTAGCCATTTTACTGGCAAACTGTAAGATGTAATTAAGCCACACTGATTTACCCTGTGGATTAATGGTATCTTTTACCTTTCCTGCCGCATCTAACAAAGCAAAATCCGCATCGGCTGCATTGTGATTAAAAACTTCGACAACGCCCAGATAATTATTCTCTACAACATCGTTACTTAAGTAAAATGGTATCGGGTTGCCCAAAGCATCGGTACCGTTTTCATAATCTTCGTTGTTTAACTTTATCACATATCTGCCGCTGGCCAGGTTTTGCAAGTTTACCTGTACATTTTTTGTGGCTGTGCTGCCAACAGTTATTGGGTTGTCTTTTATAATCACTTCTGTATCGTACAATCTGGTTATTGTATTAAAAGCAAAAACTTTTACGTTAAATACTGTAGCCGCTGTTTTGGCTTTAAGGTTTACAACTCCCGGAAAGAATGGATACATATCTTTTTTTGTAGAGAAGGATTTTTCGCCACGGTTAAACCAGAATGCAGCATTGCCGGTATTATTGCCGTTGCCGGCCTTTATACATTCAAAAATTGTAGCTGTACCGTTGTTCACCATATCGCCCGGAATGTATGCGGCTGCATTGTTGTAATCACCAATGGGTGCCGAAAGGTGCAACGCAGTATTCACCTTAGTTTCAAAAATATTAGAGAAATAAAAACGGCGATTGGCAAACAAGTCAAAATCTATATTGGTAATGGTTGTGAAAACGGGTTTCTCCAACCGCAGATAAAAAATAAACTTTTCGTCATTACCCAATGTAATAAATGGTTTGTTAGCATCCGCACCGGCAGTTTTGTCTCTTACTTTTATCAAAACCACAAATTTATTGCCCACCATTTTATACAACATTTTCCTGTTCCGCAGCAGCAGCATTGTTTCTGCCGAAGGCACAACAGTAATATCATTACACTTTCCATCAGCATAATATTCATTCTGCAGATCTATGGCAAACAATATTTTATACGCTGTATTCATTCACTTACTGGTGTTTTTACTTTTTCGTTAAGCTCGATAGTTTTTATAAACCCGCTTTCGCTTACAGTTAAATTTTCATCAACAGAAATCTGTCTTATTTTATACAGTACCGATGGCATGTATTTACCGCCCAGTGTACTCCACAAATGATTTACCTGCTCAAAATTTAGAGAGAACAGATCAACCACAATCCTTGGAATTTTAGGATCGAGGTTGGGATGCGTAATGGGCGAAAACACTTGCTGGTGCTGGAAATACTGCATGATATGCCCCAACCATTTTAAACAATCATCGTACTCGGGTTTATTTACCGAAAACAAAACATACAAGTTGAGGTACAGCGGCGGACTTTTGTATTTCGTAGCTGAATCTGTACGCACAAAGTTCTCTTGTTGCTTAGCTACTTTATCTTCTTCTACATTTACCAATGATAAAATAGCTTTACCTGCAAGCGAATTTTCGCCTGTTAATGTGTTGTCTAAAGCAAGTGACACGTTACCAATTTTTAATCTTGGTTCTGCCAGCACTCCCATTTTTAAAGACAAATATTTATTTACTTCCTCACTGAGGAATTTTAAAGTGTCGTGTATCACTTTACTAAATTTTAAGCATGGTTTGCTAAGTAGTGTACGGTATTTTGATAGGAAGATGAAGTTTTCTGTTCTAATACAAGTTTATAAAAATAAAAATGCAATGTCAATACCTCAAAGTGGTAATAAAAAGAAAAAAATTGCGTAAAAATAATTTACTCTACTTAAAGACAGTACGGGTAGGTGTTTTCGGAGTATAGAAAAATATTATGAAAAAAATTTTTAATGAATTAAGAAACAGAATACCGTAAAATTACGGTGCAAAAAAATTGTGCGTCGTTATTAGCGGAGTGTATTTTGTTATTATTTTTTCCCTTCCACTACAATCACAATCTCCCCCTTAACCGTTTTTGCATTAAAATGATCGTGCACTTCCCGTAAAGTTCCTCTGGCATTTTCCTCAAACTTTTTGGTGAGTTCACGACTAACGGAACATTGCCTCTCGGAACCAAAATATTGAATAAAGTCGTTTAATGTTTTTACCAAGCGCATAGGGCTTTCATAAAACACCATTGTTCTTTCTTCTTCAGCCATTTTTTTCATCATGGTCTGCCTTCCTTTTTTAAGCGGAAGAAACCCCTCGAAACAAAAACTGTTGATGGGAAGGCCACTATTTACCAGTGCTGGTACAAAGGCTGTGGCACCGGGCAAACATTCAACGTTGATATTATTTTTAATACATTCCCTTATCAGCAAAAAAGCAGGATCGCTGATACCCGGTGTTCCGGCATCAGTTATTAAAGCCATGGTTTTTCCGGCTGACAGTTGCTCCGTTAAATGGGTAAGTATTTTATGTTCGTTATGCTGATGATAAGGCGTGATGGGTTTTTGAACCTGGTAATGATTTAGTAATACCGAGGAAGTGCGTGTATCTTCTGCCAAAATAAGATCAACAGATTTTAAAATCTCTATCGCTCTGAAAGTGATATCGGCGAGGTTGCCTATGGGAGAGGGGATGAGGTAAAGCATACCCCCCAACCCCCTGAAGGGGGAATTTGGAGTATTCGATTGCTGTGATTTTTTATCAATCAAACCTTTGTTGTGTTTTATTAAGTTGAACTACTTGTAGAAAAAGCCCCTTTAGGGGTTTGGGGTAACAGTTACTTCGTACACTTCCATCACCGGATTTGCGAGTAATTTTTTTGCTGCAGCTTCGGCAGTTGCATTGGCAGCTTCTTTACTGTCTGCTTCAATCTGCAGGTCGATATGCTTACCAATTCGAACGTCGCTAACATTATTCAATCCTAAATTCTGCAAGCCGCCCATTACGGCTTTTCCCTGCGGATCTAATAAATCCTTAAGCGGCATTACTTTTATCTGTACAGTAAATATCATGATGTTTGTTGTTTAAAGAGCAAAGATAAAATAATGTACACGATAAACACAATGGGTACAGCCAGCCATTGAAATAACAATGCTGCCAGTATTGCAATGCCCAGCAAAATTATTTTAGGAAGATTATTTTTTACGCTGTAGTCTTTAAACTTAAGGGCCATTAAGGGCAGGGTTGAAACCATTAACCAGCTCATTAAAAGAATGATTGTATATAACACCCATTTATTGGTAAGCAATCCGCTTACATCAACAATATTGTTTCCATAATGTAGTATCAAAGGGAAAGATGCTACTAGCAAACCCGCTGCTGGTATGGGCACGCCTTTAAATCCATAAGATTGTGAATTATCTAAATTGAACCTGGCCAAACGGTATGCACCTGCACAAGCCATTATAAAAGCAGGCAGCAGCCATACAATTGAAGTATCCAGCCCGTTTTCTTCTTTCATAAAACTAATGCGGAGCAATTGATACAATATTATAGAAGGTGCTACACCAAAACTCACCACATCGCTCAAGGAATCTAATTGTTTGCCCATTTCGGATGAAGCGTTCAACAATCGGGCAACAAAGCCATCTAAAAAATCAACAACTGCGGCGGCAAAAATTAAATAAGCAGCAATGGATAATTTTTCAGGGATATTAAAATGTGTACTCAAATCTTCACCAACATAAATGCTGATGGTTTCTGTTTGCAAAGCAAATACAATGGCAATGCAGCCCAGAAAAAGATTGAGGAGTGTAAAGAGGTTTGGAATTTGTTTCATGATTGAAGGACGACAGTCGACGGACGACGGACGACAGAAGATTATGCTGAGTTATTAATCGATTTTTTAAACGCTTGAATTTTGACTATTAAAATTTCCAAATCAGAATAGAATTTATCAAATTGTTGTTTGGTGATGTAGCTTCTACGTTCAGCAAGATAAAGACAATTAACAACTTCCAATGCCGAACGTTGTGAATAACCCAAAAACCTCAACTGTTCTGGATTTGTTTGGCCTGTAG
>JBBKXU010000126.1:0-4733 GCA_037969645.1 Ferruginibacter sp.
CTGCAGGCTCAATTAGAGATTAATAAATTTCAACGGGCTCTGTTATTAAAACTGCATAAAGATGGTCAGTTTAGTGATGAAGCTATCAGGCATATTGAAAGAGAGATGGATATTGATGCATTAAAACTGGATCAGCAGTTGCCGAAAGAAAATCCTGAAGCTTAAAACCTATTAAATAACTATAAAACCGTTGCTGGTAAAGAACTTTGTTCTCACTTCTCTATTATGGGTACGGTATTTGATTGTGTTTAATGCTGCCCGTTTGCGCAAAATAATTTGCGCCAACTACAGCATTCACCTAATAAAATTTATTTATGAAAAAGATCATTGGATTTCTGTCATTAGCTGCGGTACTAACTGCGGCATCATGTAATGATAAAGCACCTGAAGCAAAGAAAGAGGTAATTGTTGTGCCGGCTCCTCCGGTTATTATAGTAAAAGATCCTCCTGTAAAAGACCCTAAGAGCACCACGGTAACATTTGATAAGAATGGCGTAAAGATTGAAACTAAAAAGGATAATTAATTCCTTAAACAGGCAGGAATTGAATAAGCTTAAAGCCTTCAGGTGAAATAAATCACTTGAGGGTTTTGTCATATAATTGAGCAGCGGACAATTCTCAAATAAAAAAAACGCTTCAGTTTCCTGAAACGTTCTTTTTAAATTATAATTCCTAAAACCTACTGCTTTGACTCTGCATTTTCATTTACTTTAGTACCACCTCTGTGGGTTGCATGAATAGAGGCATATCTTATTTTTAACCCGGCAATTTTAAGATTGTCGTTAGTTGCAAGATCTTTCTCAACAGCGTTTTTACGGGTATCCAATGCTTCATACAATACATCGATCTCATCCCAGTCTTCCCTGCTGTAATTCTTCTTATTATCAGCAACTACATCTACAAAATTTTGATAGATACCACGGATATTATCCCCGGTTACATATAAAAATTTCATATCGTCACCAACTTTTCCTTCACCAAATAAACGGTCTCTCAGTACGGTTCTAAAATTTGGATTTGATGCCGCCAAAGCTGCTTTTAATTCAGCTTCTTTGATATTCAATTCATACCTTGCTTTTAAAGCTTCGTACTTTGCTTTGCTGGCATCTGCTCTAGCTTTTTCTTCTGCATTTAGAGCTGCGTAATTTTTTTCAACAACAATTGCTCTTTCCTGATAAGCATTGTCAATTACAGTCCATCTTTCAACGGTATAAACATGCTCTGCATTCTCAACCGAGTCTACATACATAGTTAAAACTTCGGCTTCCTGTTTAGCGCTGTCATTTGCGTTATTACAAGCTGTAAACCCAATCGATACGATGGCAGCCGCAATAAATAATTTTGTCTTTGTCATTTTAGTATTTTTTATTTGATCCTTTAAAGCAGCATCCATGCCATAATGCTTTAAAGAAATTTGTTGTTAGTTGTTCAGTAATTGCATGTTTTAATAAATTCAATGCAAATGTATTTTGTACCCAACTGTTAAGCATTACACAATTCCCCACATTTATTACAACATTCACACTTTGGATATTAATTACTGTAAGCGATGGTTTATTAAGTATACCTTGTACAAAATTATCATTATGGAAAAGCGGGTATTAGGAATTATTTTATCACTGCTTGGCATTGCCGGGCTGATATATGCCGGTATAAGTTTTATGAATGGCGGCGAAGGCACCAGGAATATTAAGACCATTATTTTCACCGGTGTCTTAGGAGCAATTTTCTTTTTTGCAGGTATTGGACTGATAAGAAATACAAAGGACAAAGCTACCTAAGCAAAAATATTTTTGAGTTCAATATATTAAAAGGGCGGTTTTCACGGCCTTTTTTGCAACTAAACTAATCAACCTCCCCCATCTAGCCTGGAAACATCCAACTCCGTAATGTGTGAATATTACAAGTAATTGTAAGAGTTATGTAATTTATTTATACTAAGAATTCGAATCTTTGGGCATGCAAAAAAAGGATGAACCCGAAATAAAATCAGAAAATACAACACAGGCTTTGGCAAAATCACAAGCGCACATTATCGTAGAGATTATTGAATATGTGCCCAATTCAGTGGTAATAAAAACCATCATTAAAAAATCTACCGGTAATATAAGTGTCATGTCTTTTGATGCAGGTGAAGGCCTCACAGAAAAAATATCTCCTTTTGATACCTATGCACAGATCATTGAAGGAAAGGCCGTAGTGGTTATTAATAAAGAGTCTACTGTTTTACATACCGGCGAAGGAATAATAATACCGGCAAATGCGCCAAATCATATAAATCCAAACGGAAGATTTAAAATGATTTTAACCGTTATTAAAAATGAAGATGAATAGCGTGCCTGACTCTTTAAAATACAATACGCAGTAAAAAACGCTCACATGAATAAGATTATTTCTAAAAATTCTCCGGAAGTAAACAACATTTTAAAAGCTCGGATTAAGAAGGAATATACAGTTATACCTGTGACTGAAACTTTGACCAACGGTTTTTTTTCGGTAGATAAAACATGGACGGTAACCTACTGGAACAAAGCTGCAGAAATTATACTTAGGGTAGCTTCTAAAGACATTGTTGGAAAAAACCTCTGGCAAAAATTTGCTGATGTTATTCCAATTGAATTGTATGCAATAGACCAACGTGCATTTTTGAAAAGCACTCCGGTTCATTTTCATGAATACTGGGGTGAAATGGGTGCCTGGTTTGATGTAATCACTTATCATTGCGACGGTGTTTTATCCGTTTCCTTTAAGAGCAGTAATCATCCGCATGTTGAAAATCCGAAGGATCCGGTTCAGCGACTGAAAGTATTAACCGAATTGTACCGGTTTGTTACAGAAATTACCAACGACTGCCTTTGGGAATGGGACCTTCAGACAAAGGAGATTTTCTGGATAGACGGGGGCCATAAAAGGGTTTTTGGTTACCAGGTTGAAAATGCGCTTATTCCTCAAACTTTTTGGGAAAGTTGCATTCATACCGATGATAAAGAACGCGTATTAACAGGAGTACATGATATAATCACAGCAGGATCTTCATCGCTGTGGGAAGATAAATACCGATTTAAGGCAGCTAACGGCAGCTATCGCTATGTACACGACCGGGCTCATATTGTTTATGATGAGGATGGTAGGGCTACAAGAATGATTGGAGCTACCGCCGATATTACCGAAAATGTACTTTTAGAAAAAAAACTGATAAAGACAAGATTAAACAGGCAACGTGAAATAACCGATGCCGTATTCATTGCACAGGAAAACGAACGGGCTGCCATTGGAACCGAATTAAATGAAAACCTGAACCAGTTACTGGTTGCAGCTAAATGGAACATAGAAGTAGCGAAAAATGATCCCTCTAAAAAGGACGCCTGCCTCAAAAATTCCACCAATTATCTGAACCAGGTAATTGGCGAAATTAAACGTATTTACAAAACGCTGGTAATACCGGATATTCGGGTAGTTGGCCTCTTCGATAATATTCAAAACCTGATCCTGGATATTAATCAGGAACAAGCTGTAAATTTCAGCTTTTATGAAGATGGTATAGACTTGGAAGAAGACCTGGGCAAAAATATACAGCTTGATATTTTTAGAATGGTGCAGGAACAAATGCATAATATAATAATCCATGCCAACGCAACTCATGCAATTATAAGATTAATAAAACATGACAATAAAATAATATTGCTCATTTCGGATAACGGAAAAGGATGTAATAAATCCACAGAAAACAAAGGAGTTGGCATTATCAATATTATCAGCCGGGCTGAATTATATAATGGTTTCGTTTCTGTTATTTCAAAACCGGGAGCGGGTTATACATTAGAAGTTGTATTACCATGCTCTTATGCCGGTTACTGATGCTGCAGCATTTTATTTCACTATTCCGCACCGGCATAAGTCTGATGTGTTTAACGGGCTGTATAAATAATGAGTTTAACCTTACCCTATTGAAGCTTATATTATAACATTCAATATCGTGCTAATAAAAACACCTTTCAAACTCCCATTACACAGGAAAGCTTATATGCATGTATCGGAGATACACCCACGCTTGATTACATGGAAAGCGCCGGTAATTACTGTAACTTTAAAGAATAAGTATGTGGTAAAATCATCTTAGCTATAGACGATGTGTGAATTGTGTAACTTTTTTTGAAAGTTCTGTAATACTTGCCACAGCAGGAAAGGGAACTTTGTAGATAACCCGGTTAAATTAATCTATTTGAAATTACATATTAAATACATGGTGAGCAACCGTTGCAAAATGGCGGTAAAAGAAGAGCTGAAAAAACTCGGGCTTCACTTTATTGTAGTGGAGCTAGGCGAAGTGGAGATTATGGAAAAAATTTCTGATGAGCAGCGGGAACTCCTTAAAACAGGGTTGCTCAATTCGGGGCTTGAATTAATGGACGACCGGCGGTCGGTTTTGATTGAAAGAATTAAGAATGTAATTGTGGAAATGGTTCATCACACAGATGAAGTGATCAAAATAAATTTTTCGCATTACCTGGCCGAAAAATTAAACCACGATTATACCTACCTCGCCAATTTGTTTTCCGAAGTACAGGGAACCACCATCGAACAATTTATTATTGCCCATAAAATTGAACGGATAAAAGAACTGATCATTTACGGCGAACTTAATATCACCGAAATAGCCTGGAAGATGAATTACAGCAGTGTGGCCCATTTATCAAACCAGTTTAAAAAAATGACCGGACTTACCCCTACCC
>JBBKXU010000127.1:0-9192 GCA_037969645.1 Ferruginibacter sp.
AAAAGAGTTGAAATTCTAATTTTACAAATTCTAAATTCCAAATAAAAAAAATAAATGGAAAAGCAAACAAACGCAGTCGGCCGCAGAAAAGAAGCTGTTACCCGTATTTTCCTTTCTAAAGGAGACGGAAAGATTACAGTAAACGGCAAAGACTACAAAACCTACTTCCCGTTGGTTTATTTACAAAACCAGGTAGAAGCACCTTTAAAAACTGTTGAATCAACTGATAAATTCGACGTAGTAGTTAACGCTACCGGCGGCGGAGTTAAAGGACAGGCAGAAGCAACCAAGCTGGGTATTGCCCGTGCCTTGATTGAATTAAGTGCTGATTACCGTCCGGCTTTAAAAGCTGCAGGTTTATTAAAGCGTGATCCACGTGCTGTGGAGCGTAAGAAGCCAGGACGTAAGAAAGCAAGAAGAAGCTTCCAGTTCAGTAAAAGATAAAATCCGATACTGGGTACTGGTTATCGGATACTGGATTTCCAGTATCAAGTATCCAGCATCAGAAATTGGGCATCAATATTTAAAAACTATTTTAATAATAAACAATGGAAAATACTTCCTTACAACAGCAACTTTTAGAAGCAGGCGTTCACTTTGGTCATTTAAAGAAGAAGTGGAACCCTAAGATGTTGCCTTACATCTTTGCTGAAAAGAAAGGCATTCACATTATCGACCTGAACAAAACCGTAGAAGGTTTGCAGGAATCTGCTGCTGCATTAAAAGCAATTGCACGCAGTGGTAAAAAGATCATGTTTGTGGCTACCAAAAAGCAAGCGAAAGAAATCGTTAGCGATTGTGCCAAGCGTGTAAACATGCCTTTTGTAACCGAGCGTTGGTTAGGTGGTATGTTAACCAACTTTCACACCGTACGTAAGAGTGTAAAGAAAATGCAAAGCATTGAAAAAATGCTGGGCGACGGAAGTGCGGAAAGCTTAACCAAAAAAGAGCGCCTTACTTTAACCCGTGATAAGGATAAGATGGAGAAAGTTTTGGGCGGTATTGCTCAAATAAGCCGTGTACCGGCAGCAGTATTAATGGTAGATATTGGCCATGAGCATATTGCACTTGCCGAATCAAGAAAATTAGGTGTAACCACTTTTGGAATGGTTGATACCAACTGCGATCCTAATAAAATTGATTTTGCTATTCCATCAAATGATGATGCTACCAAGTCAATTGCCATTATAATGAATTACTTAACGGCAGCTATTGCAGAAGGTTTGCAGGAGCGTCAGGCAAATAAAGACGAAGACGAAGGTCAGGATGCTGATGATAGCGCAGAAGCAAAAGCAGCACGTTTTGAGTCTAAAGCCGATGGTGGGGATGATAAAAACAAGCGTGGTGGTGGTAGAGGAGTTTCTTCTCAACCAAAGCGTAGAGTTGCAGGTCCGGGTCAAGGTGGCAGAAGGCCAGCTGGCGGCGGTGCTGGTGGAGCAAGATAATTTCTTTGCTTCAATGAACGATAATCCGGGAAAGGTGCTGGCGTATTGATGACGTTCGGAAACCTGAGGAATTATCAATTATCAATTATTAAATTATCAATTATTATGAGTGCTACAATTACAGCAGCAGATATAAATAAATTACGTCAGGCAACAGGAGCAGGAATGCTGGATTGCCGCAAAGCATTAACAGAAAGCGATGGTGATTTTGAAGGAGCCATTGACTGGTTACGCAAGCAAGGACAGAAAGTTGCCGCTAAGCGCAGCGACCGTGAAGCTAAAGAAGGTGTAATCATTGCACAAACAACAGCAGATAATAAAAGTGGTATCGTTCTTTGCATCAGCTGCGAAACAGATTTCGTTAGTAAGAATGCAGAGTTTGTTGCTTTTGCACAATCTATTGCAGATGCAGCTATAGCAAACAATGTAAAAACTGCCGAAGAATTAAATGGCGTTTCTGTTAATGGTTCAACTGTTGAAGGACTGATTAACGATAAGCTTGCTTCTATCGGTGAAAAAATTGCAGTTTCAAAATTTGAAAGATTAGATGCACCTTATGTTGCTTCATATATACACGGAGCGTATCGCATGGGCGTTTTAGTATCAATGACTAAAGAAGCTGCTGATGCAGGTAAAGACGTAGCGATGCAGATTGCTGCTATGAATCCTTTAGCGGTTGATGAAACCATGCTGAGTCAGGAAACAAAAGACAGAGAAAAAGCTATTGCCGTTGAAATGATTAAGGCAGAAGGCAAGCCGGCAGAAATGGCCGAAAAAATTGCTGATGGTAAAATGAACAAATTCTTTAAAGACAATACTTTAATGGCTCAGCCTTTTGTAAAAGACAACAGCAAATCTGTTGGCGATTACTTAAAGAGCATTGATGCTGATTTAAAAGTTACCGATTTTAAGAGAGTAGCATTGGGATAATGCTTTCAACATAACTTTAACTGCAACCTTATAATTAATTTTATAAGGTTGTTTTTTTATCTGCCTGCGGCAGATTGATTGCCACGGAAACACGGAAACACAGAATAGAATCAGTTAACCGGTTTTTCAGATTTGGAATTTACCCGTATTTTTAATTATGGAGATTTATCAATCATATTTCGAAGAAAATAAAAAATCCTGGAACAAGCGTACTGCTGTTCACAAAGATTCTGAATTTTATGATCTGGCGGCCTTTAAAAAAGGCAAATCATCGCTTACTAAAATTGAATTGGAGGAATTGGGTGATGTGAAAGGTAAGTCTTTGCTGCATCTGCAATGCCATTTTGGTATGGATACTATGAGCTGGGAAAGAGCAGGTGCAAGTTGTGTGGGTGTTGATTTGAGCGATGAAGCCATTAATCTTGCCAAAGAAATAAATGCAGAGTTGAATTTGAAGACTGAATTTGTATGCAGTAACGTCTACGATCTGAAAGGTCAACTCAACAAAAAATTCGATATTGTTTTTACATCTTACGGTACAATCGGCTGGTTACCCGATCTGGATAAATGGGCTGAAATTGTAGCCCATTTTTTAAAACCTGGCGGCATATTTTATATCGCCGATTTTCACCCCACCCTGTGGATGATGGATGAAAACTTTGAAAAAATTAAATACAATTATTTTAATACAGAAGTGATAACCGAAGAAGTTTCGGGCACTTATTCAGACAGAGACGCACCTATAAGATCTACCGAGCATGGCTGGAACCATCCGTTTTCTGAAATTTTTAATGCGCTGATAAAACAGGGGTTGCAAATCCAGCAGTTTAATGAGTACCCATATTCTCCTTATAATTGTTTCAATAATCTGGAGAAAGGAGCAGATGACATGTATCGTATAAAAGGCATGGATGAAAAAATGCCTATGATGTATTCGATAAAAGCTATTAAGCAGGCGTAGACTAAGGTACAAATCATTATCTGAGTGATAATTAGTTCATTAGCGCTAAAAATATTGAAATCAAAAATGTGAAGTGTTATCTTCGCAAAAAATAATTACAGCCAATGTTACCTAAATACAAACGAATTCTGCTAAAACTTTCCGGTGAATCTTTAATGGGCGATAAAAATTTTGGATTAGACAGCGATGTAATTGCACGCTATGCTCAGGATATAAAATTAGTGCTGGAATTAGGGGTACAGGTAGCTATAGTAATTGGTGGAGGAAATATATACCGTGGTATGAATGAGGCTGAGAGCGGCATTGAGCGGGCACAAGGAGATTATATGGGCATGCTGGCAACTGTAATAAATGGTATGGCATTGCAAAGCGGAATGGAAAAAGCGGGTATTTACACAAGGTTGCAAAGTGCAATCTTGATGGAACAAATTGCCGAGCCTTATATACGCAGAAAAGCCATGCGCCATTTGGAAAAAGGCAGAGTTGTAATTTTTGGTGCCGGTACTGGTAATCCCTATTTTACAACAGATACAGCTGGTTCATTAAGAGCTATAGAAATAAAAGCCGATATCATATTAAAAGGAACAAGGGTTAACGGTATTTATACAGCCGATCCCGAAAAAGATCCTACAGCAACTAAGTATGAAAAGATTTCCTTTGCCGACTGCATTCAGAAGAACCTGAAAGTAATGGATATGACGGCATTTACATTGTGCATGGAAAATAATTTACCCATTGTTGTTTTTGATATGAATACCGAAGGCAATTTGCTGAAAGTTGTTACCGGCGAAAAAGTAGGCACATTGGTATCTTAATCAGCAATCAAATAAAATTAAAAACGGCTCCATAAAAATGGGGCCGTTTTGTTAAACTTAATTTCAAAACTAAACTATAAGGTACTCAGATAAGATAAAATTTCAGACAAGGATTTTTTTATGGGTACAACAGGTACTTGCTGCATAGCAGGGCTTGTTGTAACTGCCTGTGTAACGGCAGTTTGGTGGCCCAAGTAATAGTCGTTTCCTTGTTTGGATATAACCACAACGGTAACCTGCTGGCCAAGCGGTAATTTTCCACTTATAAATTTCCGGGTATTTAAATTGGCACGCATGGCTACCACCGAACGCAAATCTTTAAACACAGTAAATGCTACGGTATTTGCATTGGTAAAATAGGCCGCCATATCGGCCGTAATGTTTACTGAAGCTGTACTGTTTACGTTAACCGGATAGGCTACGCTTATCCACCGCAGGCGATTGGTATAAATTTCGTAAGCCTGAGAGCCATAAAAAACTTTATTGATTGCTGTATCCGGATTAGGTAACCAGTTAAAATTTTGTGTATTGCTTTCATCACCCGCAAAAAACTTCATTTGCTGGTTAACGGGTAAATCAACATAATGAATACTTATCCTGACGTTAGGAGCCAATAAAACCAAAAGCCCGTTTTTTCTCAATGTGATAAAAATTTGACCTGCTGTAACCAGTAAACTATCGTTGTAGGTACTTGGTTTATTCATCCGTATCATGTCACCTTTCTTCTTTACAACTTGTATTTCTACATCAACTTTACCTGTGACAGGCTGTCCGCCGGTATTGGTGCATGCAAAAGGCGGAAAAGTAACTATTATGCCTCCAGGCGTAATTACCGTGGCCGTAGAAGCATTAACTTCTATGCTGTCTAAATAGACGTTATCGAGCAAATTATTTTTAAGAATGCTTACAGGAGAGGTCGCTGTAATTGTACTTTGCCATGCGGTATCCGGTCCATTATTTTGACCAGGATCAGGAATAAAAATATCTATATTTTTCTGGCAGGCGGTTAATAAAAAACCTCCTGCAAAAAATATCAATATCCATTTTTTTAGTCTCATCAGAATTTGTTTAAAAGCTAGTATCTCTTAGATACCTCATGTTTAATTTTTGCTGCCTCTACTTTAAATCAAGTCTTATTCCCAACCTTAAACCTGCAGTTTGGTATTTTTGTTTAAGCGTAATACTCTCTTTATTCATTGGCGAAAGATTATACCGGAAATAGGGCTCTGCCATTAAATGCAGTCTATCATTTAATTTATAATATATTGATACAGCACCAATAAAACCCATGCCAGCATTGGTTTTAAACTGATAAGGCGATGACTCTTTGCCGGTGGTAATGCTAACAGGAATGCCAGCAGTATCCAACACATCGCCTTTTTGCCAACTGTAAATGTTTACGATAGCGCCTGCATTTATATTGGCGTGCAATTTGCCGTTACCCAATTCGTATCCAACTACAAGAGGTATATCTATACTTCTGTACCGGTTAATAGTTGTTTTGTGACGGGTTCCGGTTGTTGTATAACTTCCAATGGTATCACCGTTGGCATTGATGATATAAGTTACCTGAACAATATTGCCCTGTTTGTAAGTGAATTTTTCATTTATCTGACTGTAATTAACACCAGCTCTTACACTCATACTGTTATTAAAAACTTTAGTATAGCGTACGCCTGCACTGAATGCGGATTTAAATGAAGTGCTTTCCCTTCTTTTTTGCAGATAGGCTGAGTTGCCGGTATCATGTAAACTGCGGATGGCATAATCGGGTCCGGCATAAAACTCAAAATATTTTTTATTACCGGCAGCATCTTTTTCAATAGGGCAGTCGGGAAAAAATACTACCGGATTAAAACGAAGCTGTGCCTTTTTCTCACTCAAACGTTTAACAGTATATTTTTCAGCATTATAGGTTAGTCTGCCCAGCAATGTGCCCTGTCCCTGATATTCATCTTCTCCTAAGTCAGGCGCAGTTGTATTAACCAATACACTGCCCAAACCGCTGTATTGTTTTTTATGTACAAACCTGTTTTTGGTATTGTTGTTGTCGTTATCTATTTGTGATGAAGGAGCAGAGATTTGTGTCTTGAAACCGGCATTTGATATTAAAGGTTGATTTGTGTTTGCGGTATTTGTTTCTTTTGCAGGAATTAAAACAATAGTATTTGCATTGTCATTATTTAGCTTTTGATCGGCAGGTTGATCATTTTCGGCTATACTTGTTTTATTTGCTGACCCGGAATTTTTACTTTCGGTAACAGGTTGTTTAACAACAGCAGGGGAGTAATTCTGAAAAAATACCCAAGCCCCTCCACTGCTTAATGCAATTAAAAGTCCAGCTATTAGTAATTTGTTTCGTCCGCTGAACATAGAAATCCAGAAACCAACAGGTCTCTTTTTATCTTTTTCAGCAATGATATTTTCCCAGATACGTGGATGCACATCGGGACTATAATTGCTGAATTGTTCCTTTATGTGTTCATCAAACTGCCGGTTATCGTTCATACCGCAACTTTTTGTAATTGTAAAATTTGTTTCTGCAGCATATTTCTTGCTTTTACCAGCTGACTGCGGCTGGTACCCGATTGTATACCCAGCATTTCGGCAATTTCATCGTGCTGGTAACCCTCAATAACATACAGATTGAAAATTAGCCGGTAACCATCGGGTAAAGTATTTATCAGGTTCAAAAGGTCTTTTTCGGTTAAATGCGAATAGGCCGATGGCTCCATACTGCTTTCGTCCCGGTCTTTTATCTCATAACCCACTACTTCTTTTTCGTATCTGCGTAATGCGTATTTTTTTAAAGCGGTGTTCACTACAATCCTGCGTATCCAACCCTCAAAAGAACCTTCAAATTTAAACTGATGAACCTTGCCAAAAACCTTAATAAAAGCATCCTGTAAAATATCTTCCGCATCTGCGCTGTTTCGGGCATAACGGTTACAAACACCAAGCATACGGCCGGCGAAGCGGTTAAATACCTCCTTCTGACAGGCGGCATTTTCCTGTAAACATCCTCGTATGAGTTCGTCTTCCGTCAATTATAACTAAGTTTACATCGGGCTTTTTAGTGTTTAAGATACCCCGACACCACTATACGCTGCCCAGATGGAGATTATTGCTTAAAAGGTACATAAAACATACGGTTTTCTTGTTTTGAGGGGTTAAAATCTTTAATTTGAAAAAAAACTCAAAAGGCCAACATAACCATGTTATCAGCAGAACAGATTAAAAAATTGATTTCGGCAAACGATAGTCTGCAGGTGCAGCTTGATGAGGCCAACAGAATACTCGCCGCCCGGGAACTGGAAATTGAGTTTTTAGGTACCGAACTTGCCGATTCAACCGCCCTGCGCAGTAAACTGGATGGGCAACTGGATGAAATAGAGAGCATTCAGAATAGGCTGGACAAGAAGCAACAAGATGCGAAAGGGGCCGAAGAAAGGGAAATTGGACTACACCAGGAGCTTACCGAAATGGCCCAACTGAATAAAGAATACAATGAACTGTTGCAGGATTATGCATACCTACGAAGTCAATATAAAGACATTTTGGCTCAGATAGCTGCTTTAAATGAACGAAATTTTGAATTGCAACAGGTAGCCGGCCGCATTGGCGAACTGGAAAGCAATCTGGCCAATGCCCTGCTTGAACGTGACGACCTTAAAAACAGAGTAGCAACGCTCGAATCGGAGAAATACTTAAGAGAATTTAAGCTGTAAGGCTTTTGTAATTAAAATTTATGCACAAAGGGTTGCATTGCTGCAATCAATTTTATATTTTACTCCTGTAAAAGGTATTACATCCAATTCAACTAAAACTTAAATTAATTATGGAAGCACAAACTGATGCCGATAACGGCAAAAACACAGCGATTGTTAGCTACATTACCATTATTGGGTGGCTTATTGCCTATTTTGCAATGCATCAGCCTAAAAAAACTTCGCTTGGCAGTTATCATTTAAGGCAGACGTTGTTATTGTTTATATGTGCAGTCTGTTACCAGATCGTAATTACCATTATTACAATTGCAGTACCTATGCTGGGTGTTATCCTATCTATTACCAGCTTAGGGTTTTTAGTATTATGGGTAATGGGACTGATAGCCGCCATAAACGGGGAAGAGAAACCGATGCCATTAATTGGAGAAAAAGCGCAGGAGCTTTTTAAGAGTATATAAGGCTGGAATTTTTTAGCAAGGCCATAGTAGTAGTAATTAGAAGCATACGTCGGCAGGCGGATGCTTTTTTTATTGGGTTAATTAACTGAATTTTGCTTAATAAAGCAGATACAAATGAGTAAAAATATAGCCGATATAAGAAAAGACTACCAATTACAAACACTGGTTGAGACTAATGTTGACAGCAATCCTTTTGTGCAATTTAATGCCTGGTGGGATGATGTTGTTAAAAGTGAACTTGATGAAATAAATTCGATGACATTGGCCACAGCGTCGGCAAGCGGCGTACCATCTGCAAGGATCGTTTTGTTGAAATCTGTTTCGGAAGAAGGCTTTGTGTTTTTTACTAATTACAACAGTAGTAAGGGAAAAGAACTGCAAGAGAACCCCAACGCCTGTTTGGTGTTTTTTTGGAAAGAGCTGGAACGACAGGTGAGGATATCTGGTAGGGTTGAAAAAGTAAGCACAGCTGAAAGTGATGAATACTTTATTTCGAGGCCTGAGGGTAGTAAGATAGGTGCCTGGGCATCGCCGCAAAGCAGTATTATTAACTCAAGAGAAATAATTGAAGAGAATATTACAAAATATAAACAGCAGTTTGCCGATGGTAATATTGCCAGACCTCCACACTGGGGCGGATACATTGTAATACCGTCGGTTATTGAGTTCTGGCAGGGCCGGTCGAATCGCCTGCACGATCGTATACAATACACAAAAGCTGCCGATGGCATTTGGCGAGTTGAACGACTGGCTCCTTAATTACTTATAATGTACGATGTACGCAAGAAAATCAACAATGTCGTACATCGTACATCAAACAGTATTACTCAGCTTTTTTCTTAGCAGCAGCTTTCT
>JBBKXU010000128.1:0-2655 GCA_037969645.1 Ferruginibacter sp.
GGAAAAGCAAATGCGGCAGGATAATCGCCATAGGAATAGGTTTGTGCAAAAGCATATCCGGCTATCAGATTAACTTGTTTGTTTAAAGTGTAATTTAAACCGGTTCTTAATAAACCCTGTTGCCAGTTTTTAACAACCTCAGATCTGCGCCATTGATATTCGGTATGGATGGCCAGCTTCGGTTTTACCTTAAACGTTCCCGTGTAAGCAAACCAGCCAATAGTATTGTGGTCAGATAATCGCAGCTCCTGGGAAAATATTTTGTTAGTGAAAATAACTAAAGTAAACAGTATTGATATTTTTTTCATACAGGTAAAAATAAAAAAAATAAGGCAGCATATTAATGCTGCCCGATTTTTTTGTTTTTTCTAAGGATTAATTAATTGTGGTAGCGTCGTCATAAAAAATAACTTCACCTGTTGAAATATCGTGCATTCCGCCAACAATACCTATTTCGCCTTTTTCAATCATCTCTTTTAAAATAGGGCTGCGTTCCATAATACCTTGTACTGTACGCTTAACATTGATGGTAGATACTTTTTCTACGAACTCGGCATTGCCTGAGGTACGGTTTTCTTTCACCGTATTTTCATCATAAACGGCCGGTTGAATTTTGCTTAACAATGCGGTAAGGTTACCCATTTCCACATGATCGCAAGCGCCTTTTACAGCACCGCATTTTGTGTGTCCTAATACTACAATGATTTTTGAACCAGCTACTTTACAGGCAAATTCCATGCTGCCTAAAATGTCTTCGTTCAAAATATTGCCTGCAATTCTAGCGCTGAATACATCGCCCAATCCCTGGTCAAAAATTAATTCAACCGAAGTACGTGAGTCAATGCAACTAAGAGCTACCGCAAACGGATGCTGTCCGTCGGATGTTTCGTTTGCCTGTTGCAGCAAATTGCGGTTAGCTTTAAGATTGTTCACAAATCTTGTATTTCCGTCTTTTAAAAGTTTTAACGCTTGAGCAGGTGTAATAGCTGCCTGCATTTCTTTAGTTAATGTTTTCATTTGTTTGTTTTTAAGTTTAATTTAAGCTGGTTCAATAAAATTTATTTTTTCAACGGTGATGTTCTTCGTTTTTGCATTGCTCTCGAAGTTTTGAATCAATTCAACCACGTCGTAAGCAATGGATTTTGAATACGTACAATCAATGATCACCTTAGAGTCAACAGGTATAGCATCCAACGCTTTTAGTACGCTTGCTTTGTTAAAGAATGAAACCTCTTCAGCCAAAACAAGGTGATGTACTTCATGTCCTTCTTCGGTGGTTATTTTATCTTTCATATGATAGGCATTGCGGAAACTGTGACGTAATGTATAAAAGATACCAAATAAAATTCCGATGGTAATACCCTTCAATAAATCGGTTGCCAATATGCCCACAACTGTTGCCACAAAGGGAATCAGCTGCTCCCAGCCCAGTTTGTACATTTGCTTAAATAAGGAAGGCTTTGCCAATTTGTAGCCTACCATCAATAGAATAGCAGCTAAGCTAGCCAAAGGAATCATATTTAATAAGCCGGCTATAGTAATAGCACTTATCAGTAAAAAAATACCGTGTAAAATGGCCGATAATTTGGTTTTAGCTCCAAAATTTATATTAGCCGAGCTTCTTACAATTACTTGTGTAATGGGTAGTCCGCCAATCATCCCGGAAATAACATTACCAAGTCCCTGAGCTTTTAACTCACGATTTGTTGGCGTAATTCTTTTATCAGGATCAAGTTTATCTGTCGCTTCTACACAAAGCAAGGTTTCTAAGCTGCCAACAATTGCCAACACTATAGCTATTTCATAAACTTTTGTATTAGTTAATGCCGAAAAGTCGGGAAATGTAAATTGGCTAAAAAATCCAGATAGATTTTCAGGCACCGGTATATTAACAACCTGATCTTTTGACAGACTGAAATTTAAAATGCCTTGTTGATACATATAATTCATCACAATACCTAATATTACTACCACTAACGGTCCTTGAATCAACTGAAATATTTTATGTTTTTTAGTCAGCACGGTATCCCAGAAAATCAAAATGGCTAAAGAAATACTTGCAATCAATAGTGCGCCTGGTGTAAGTGAATCAAAGGCAGACCCAAGTGCCGAGAACGAATTATCTCCTCCTTTTTGGAAAAAAGAAAAATCACCTTCTGCATCTTTATCGTATCCAAGTGCGTGAGGGATTTGTTTAATAATAATTAAAAGTCCAATACCTGTTAGCATACCTTTAATCACCGAGGAAGGAAAAAAGTAAGCTACAAAACCAGCTTTTAAAAATCCTAATGATAACTGAATAATACCAGCTAATACTACGGCTAACAAAAATATTTCCCAAGACCCTAGAGTTGCAATGGATCCTAATACAATTACTGCTAAGCCAGCAGCTGGTCCGCTTACGCCTAATGGCGATCCGCTAGCCATACCAACAATAATTCCACCAATAATGCCGGCAATAATACCTGCAAAAAGTGGTGCACCAGATGCTAGGGCAATACCCAAACACAATGGGAGGGCTACAAAAAATACCACAATACTTGCGGGCAGATCGCTTTTTATTTCTTTAAAGATGTTTTTTACGTTCATAAAATTTAATTTTTCTGGTTGGAAAACAAATGTAGGGTAAATTTTTGAAAAGATAGTAATACTATC
>JBBKXU010000129.1:0-6155 GCA_037969645.1 Ferruginibacter sp.
GCTGGCTACTGGTAAAGTGGTTTTGCAGTAGTCAGAAGTAGCTAACTAATAATTTTATCAAGTCCTCCGGAAAACCCCGGGGGACTTTTTAGATTATTTTGTTTCTCAGGCAATTCTCTGGCAGGGCAACGGGTACGGGCACAAGACTCCCATCTATCAGCAGACTCTGGCTTACATAAATTTCCATCTTTGATATTAAGCGTAACTACTAAAAGGATGTAAGTATATTATTCATCGGCGTTTCACGTACATAATCATTAAATTCAAAATTGCGTTGGGAAAACTCCGCTGGAGTAAAAGGTAGAAATATTTTGGTTTATAACATAGAATCTCGCCTGGAAAGAAGTATGATTGCCTGCCGTCTTAACCACTTTAAAAGCGATTATTACAACGGCCCGCCCTTCTTCAAATACGCCTTCAACACATATTGGTAAACCGATTTGCTTTTCCGGGCTTTTTGTACATAGGCAGCCTTTAGTTCGGAGGTGTTATTGATATGTTTGGCATAAGCCACTGCCTCGGCAAAACGGCTGCGTTGTACTTTTTGCAGGGTGCTGGGCTTTACATGGCTCATATCCGGCGCCTTGGTAACCACCACTTTTTTGCCATAGTGTTTTACTACAATCTTTTTACCTATTTGTCCCTTTACAAGGCTCAATAAAAAAGAAGAAGTCTTCATAAATTAACTGCACTATTTAATACTATTAAAGTTACTGCAAAGCCCTGTCAATGCATTCATCCTTCGCTCCTGCTGTATAGTAACTACCACCCTGAGCTATGGTTGCGCCGATGTAAAAGTATTAGCGACCTAACTGATAAGGATTGTCCGCAAGTTCCTTTTATTTCAACGGTAAATTAATAAACTTATTACTCAACCTGTAATAATAAAAAAGAAATATTTACGGCATTGTTGTCGTTCTCAGGTCGTTTTCTGCACAGGCAAGGTGGATATAAAATAAAAGTCTTGAGATTAAGATTGATTCGACAAAACCTTGTCCATGAAGAAAATGTCCTCCAAAATGAAATTGTACAAAATTGGCTTGATGGCAAGCCTCCTAAAAAAATTATCTTTGTAATGAACAAGATGGTAAACGTGGTGATCTGATAAAACGCTGAATTAATAACATGATAACAGAGCTCGAAAACGCACTCAAAAAAAACAGGCCATATTTTCACCCTGTGGTTGATTTTGATCCGGCCACGGAGAAATTATTGCATTTTAATTTCACGGATAGCAATACTGAATTAACAGCCGAGACAATTGCTGATACCGATTTGTTTTCGGTCTATGTTAATCAACAACTGGAAAACAGCGGCGCTAAGTATGGCGTTGGTGGCTATAAAGAAAACCGCAAGCTTTATCGCCGAAGTAATATGTTTGATGGTGAAGAAGCACGCTCAATTCACTTAGGAGTAGATGTTTGGGGAGCGGCCGGAACAGCAATTTATGCCGCATTAGACGGCACCGTACACAGTTTTGCCAACAATGATAATTTTGGAGATTATGGCGCAACTATAATTTTAGCACATCAACTGGAAACAGTTAGTTTTTATACTTTGTACGGTCATTTGAGTTTGGCAGATATTTCTGGCCTGAGTGAAGGTGCCAAAATAACGAAAGGCGAGGAATTCGCCCATTTTGGAGCACCTGCGGAGAATGGTAATTGGCCGCCACACCTGCATTTTCAAATAATTGCTGATATGCAGGAAAAAAAAGGTGATTACCCCGGCGTTGCTAAATTATCGGAATGTGAGGCTTATTTGGCCAATTGCCCCGATGCAGATATAATTTTGAATTTGATGCAATATGTAAAATAACCAACTCGATATTGAACCTAAAGCTGTAAAAATTGTTTAATAACCGCACTGAAAGCGGCTAAAAAGAGTAACTTTACCGCGGAAAAACAGAAAATGGACATTAAAGCAGGTACTTTATTACAAGAGATTAACAATCCCGATGACTTAAAAAAACTAAGCAGGGAGCAATTGCACCAGGTTTGTGACGAGTTGCGTCAATATATTATTGATGTGGTGAGTGTTTACGGCGGGCATTTTGGCGCCAGTTTGGGTGTGGTTGAGTTAAGTGTAGCACTGCATTATGTTTTCAATACACCTTACGATCAATTGGTTTGGGATGTGGGCCATCAGGCTTACGGTCATAAAATACTTACCGGCCGCCGCGATAATTTTGCTACCAACAGAAAATATAACGGACTCAGCGGGTTTCCAAAACGCACCGAAAGTGAGTATGATACTTTTGGCGTAGGGCATTCATCCACTTCTATTTCGGCAGCACTTGGTATGGCTATGGCTTCGCATTATAAAGGCGAAAGCGACAGGCAGCATGTGGCCATTATTGGCGATGGCGCTATGACAGCCGGACTTGCTTTTGAAGCTATGAATCATGCAGGGATTGAGAAAAGCAATGTGCTGATTATTTTGAATGATAATTGCATGAGCATTGACCCCAATGTTGGTGCTTTAAAAGAATATTTAACTGACATCACTACTTCTCATACCTACAACGATTTACGAGATAATGTATGGAAGGCTTTGGGCAAATTGCCTGTAGGTAAAACTTTCAGTCGTGGCATGGCAAGCAAGCTGGAAGCCAGTTTGAAAGGCATGGTAAGCCAGAGCAGCAATTTATTTGAAGCATTAAAATTGCGTTATTTTGGTCCTATAGACGGACATAACATCACCAAACTTGTAGATACTTTAAAAGATCTGAAAGATATTCCCGGCCCTAAAATTTTACACATTAAAACGGTAAAAGGAAAGGGCTACGACTTAGCAGAAAAAGATCAAACCAAATGGCATGCGCCCGGTTTGTTTGATAAGGTTACTGGCGAAATTCAAAAGAAAAAATTCGATATTCCACAACCACCTAAATACCAGGATGTTTTTGGACATACGATTATTGAGTTGGCAGAAAAGAATGAAAAAATATTCGGTATTACACCGGCTATGCCAAGTGGTTCTTCCTTAAAATTTATGATGGAGAAAATGCCTGATCGTGCTTTTGACGTAGGCATTTGTGAGCAACATGCAGTTACAGTTAGCGCCGGAATGGCAACACAGGGCATGAAAGTGTTCTGCAATATTTATTCTTCATTTATGCAGCGGGCTTATGATATGGTGGTACACGATGTGGCCATTCAAAAACTACCAGTTATATTTTGTTTAGATAGAGCTGGTCTTGTTGGCGAAGATGGTCCTACGCACCACGGCTGTTATGATATTGCTTACATGCGCTGCATACCGAACATGATTGTGAGTGCGCCAATGAACGAAGCTGAATTGCGTAACCTCATGTATACCGCACAGCTCGATTCAAATGAATTACCTTTTGTTATTCGTTATCCAAGAGGAGAGGGTGTTATGCCCGAATGGAAAACCGAAATGAAGGAAATAAAAGTGGGCACTGGAAGAAAATTAAAAGACGGAAAAGAAATTGCCATTTTATCATTTGGCCACGTGGGCAATTTTGCCGCATCTGCTATAAGAGATGTAAAAGCGGAAGGCATTAACCCGGCACATTACGATATGCGTTTTGTAAAGCCACTTGATGAAGAAATGCTTCACGATGTTTTCAGCAAATACAATAAAGTAATTACTATTGAAGACGGAACTGTTGTTGGCGGTTTTGGATCTGCGATTCTGGAATTTATGAACGAACATGGTTATAAAGCCGATGTTAAAATAATGGGAATCCCCGACAGGCTGGTAGAGCACGGAAGCCCTAAACAATTGTATGATGAAATTGGTATTGATGCCAATGGAATTGTAGTGGCGCTAAGAGCGACGGCTGAAGTAAATGTTTCGGTACTCAGATAAGTAAATTGTCTGCAAATATTTTAAACCCGGTGTAATCACCGGGTTTTCTATTTTATTTAACACAGTTACAAAAAATTTTTATGGAATGCGGGTCGTTAAGTATCTATGCTTAATAAAACCTGCATGAAGATAGCCATTAGAACAATTGTACTGGCCGGCGGCCTTTTGTTAACTGCTTCGGCTTTTGGTTATTTTTTTTGGTACAAACCAAAATTCGATAGTCTTCCAAAAAACAACAGCTTTGCCTTTACCGAAAATGATACGAAAGCTAAAACCGCTTTATCAGCCCGTATAAAACAAAAAGCCGCATTGGCAAAGGATTATATTGCCGGCCATAGCTTTGATGACGAGCATTGTTTTTTAATGGATATGCGGATACCATCGGGTAAAAACCGTTTTTTTGTATATAATCTCCAAAAAGATTCTGTAGAACTTGCGGGGCTTGTAACACATGGCAGTGGTTCTCAGGCTGGTGGAGATGAGTTGACTTTTTCAAATACTCCAAATAGTTATTGTACCTCCTTGGGTAAATACAAAATAGGCAAATCTTATTATGGCCGGTTTGGTCTCGCTTTTAAGTTGCATGGGTTGGATAACAGCAACAATAAGGCTTTGGACCGTTTTGTAGTACTTCACGGGCATGATTGTGTGCCTAATTCCGAGGTCTACCCCATCTCTATTTGTTTAAGTCTGGGCTGCCCGACTGTCTCACCACAGTTTCTGAGTAAACTGGAAACCTACCTCGACTTGTCTGCAAAATCGGTTATGTTGTGGATATATTACTAGGAAAGCAGCAGTATAGTGCCTTGCTATGTCATAGGAATATGCTTATTTTGTATCAACAGGCAATTAAATAAGCAATTTTTATTTAAAACGTCCGTTATCTTTTTATGTCAGATAAGAATCCCCTAAATATTATCCGCAGAACTTTGGTAGTAACCATGAGTTTGTTTATGACCATTTCTGTATTTGGTTATTTACAGTATAGTAAGGAAGGCTCAAGAATTTATCCGCCCGATACTAATTTTACCAGTAAAAAAGAAATCAGTAAAGGCGAAGTATTGAGCCGCATGAAAGAAAAAGTTGCTGTGGCTAAGGAATATGTTGATGTGAAAGGTTTTGATGTGAGTTATTGTTTCCTCGTAGATATGCGGATACCATCGGGAAAAAACCGCTTTTTTGTTTATAATCTTTTAAAGGATTCACTGGAAGCTGCCGGACTCGTAACCCATGGCAAAGGATCTGAAAAAGGATCGGAAGATTTGTTTTTTTCAAACCGCCCAAACAGTTTGTGTACATCTTTAGGCAGGTATAAAATGGGTGAATCTTATACGGGCAGTTTTGGTCTTTCTTACAAATTATACGGACTTGATAAAACCAACGACAAAGCACTTGAAAGAGCAGTTGTACTTCATTCCTATTTTGGTGTGCCTGATAAAGAGGTTTATCCAAACCAACTAAGTTTCAGCGAAGGGTGCCCTGCAGTATCACCCGAGTTTTTTGCCCAATTAAAGGCTTATATGGATGAATCGCAGGAACCCATACTACTGTGGATTTATTACTAACCTAATTCATTGGTATTTCAATTGCCAGCAGTTCCGCATCTTCCGAAGCAGTTACTGTAAAGTTTTCTATTTCAGAAATTCCCAACGCATCTCTTTTATTTAATTGCTGCCCATCAACAGTTACCGAGCCATTTATTACCACCAGAAACACGCCATTGTTTTTAAATGCATTGGAATAAACCAGCGATTTACTAGCATCAAGATTGGCTAAGGAAAATCTTGCATCCTGATTAATCCATAAAGCTTTGTCTGCTTCTAGCGGCGATACTACTGTTTGCCAGTTGTTTACTCTTGTAGTTACGTCAAATGTTTTTTGATCGTAGCGTGGCTTAATATTGCGTTCTTTAGGAAAAACCCAAACTTGAAAAAGCGTTACCGGGTCTGTAGCAGATGCGTTAGCTTCAGAATGTTGCACACCAGTTCCTGCACTCATGATCTGTATATCACCAGCCTTAATAACGCCCTCTCCGCCAGTGCTGTCCTTATGTTTAAGAGCACCTGTAAAGGGTATGGTTACAATTTCCATATTATCATGCGGATGTGTTGGAAACGAGCCACCACCACCGATAAAATCGTCGTTTAAAACTCTAAGCAAGCCAAAATTAACTTTTTCCGGATTACGGTATTCTCCAAAACTGAAATAGAAATTGGGTTTTAACCAGCCATAATCGGCACTACCTCTGTCGGCAGCTTTAAATAATAATTTTTTCATGATGCATGTATTTAAATATTCAATGTTTGAACATCAAATAT
>JBBKXU010000130.1:0-2670 GCA_037969645.1 Ferruginibacter sp.
GATTTAAGCCGGGGTTTTTTCGTTACTAAAACGTCCGCCACTTCTCTTTTGAGTGTTGTAGTCGACGGCGTACTTGTCGAGCACAGTATACATGTGACGCATCTGTGATTCGTCACGTAAAAGTTGAATTTTCAACTTTTCATTGAAGTCGGTTGGCGCTGTATACTCCATTACCCAATAAAGACCGGTGGTCTTCTTGTCAATGGGATAGGCCAGCGATTTTAGTCCCCATGGGTTACTGTGCAAAACCTCACCTCCGTTAGCTGTAACGAGGTCGGCGTATTTTTTCTGAGCGGCTTTAAATTCCTCTTCAGATAGCACAGGGGTAAAAATCACCATCAATTCGTAGTTGTTCATTTCCCTGATTGATTTTTGTTTTTAAAAATGTTGTTAATCCGTTTTTTCTTAACGGGCAGCAAAGGTAAGGGTTTTAATGGATAATTAAGTAATGAACAATGGATAATTTGAGGCTTTTTATGATACCAGCTTTAGTTTTTCATAGATAAATGTTGTGTCACAAACCATTCATCGGTATTGCTTCTATTTGGCTTTATCCAAGCAGAAGGTTACGCACTAATTATCAATGATTTACGAACTTATTACCTATTAAGTCTATAAACCGGATACCTGTTATGACTTGGTTCGTAATATGGTGAATTTTTGTATATAAAGTAGAGTTGAGCCGATCCATTGGCTGCAAACTTCTCATCGCTCTTTTTCTTTTCATCCAGTTTTGCCCTCAAATCAGGGTCGTTTTTTAAAACTTCAGCTGCCAAATCATCCCAGCGGTAATCGCTATAACTTTCTTTTTGCTGTAAAACAGCATCAAAGAAATTCCAGGCAAAGAAACTATCGTCGCCGGTTGGCTCCAGCATTTCCACCAAATATCGGTTTGCTTTTTGATTAAGCCAGATGATATAATCGCCTTTTAAAAACCTGATTTTTTGATTTTCGGTAGTCACAGATACCGATGAATTCTTATGATGCTTTTCATAAGGCCTTGGCATCGATTTGTAGTCTTCAATCCGATAAGCCTCCACATCAATCAACGTGTCGTTTTTAAATTGCTGCATTTGTACATTATTCAGTTTAAGTAAATCAATCACCGCATGCCATCCCTGCGGAATTATGTAAGCTGCTGGTGCATCAATAAAATTTGAAGCATTAAAAGAATTGAAAAATTTCACCTGTTTTGTGAATGGTTTGCTGCGGTCGTAATACATCCTGTTTAAACCGGTGGCATCACTGGGTTTAAAGCCTTGCTCATATCCTTTAAAATTTACAAAATCATATTTTGATGTATCAACTGTCCATTTAAAAGGAAATGATTTTTCTTTAATCACTTCAGCCCTTGCTTTATTTCTTTGATTGATTAATTCTGCCGCATTCACGGATGCTTTTTCGATCGTGGTTTGCGAAAATGCATAGGTTGACAACACCCTTTGTTTGTAAACTTTAAGCATATGTGTTTCGGGTATAAAACCAATGGTTTGGAACAAAGCTGCATAACCACTGGAATATCTTGGCGGGTCATAAAACATCACCATACCTCTGTCGGGGCTGGCAGTTTCAAAACTAACATATGGCACCATATCCCAGCTTTTTTCAGTCATTCCTTTATATAATTGTGGCTCAAAATTATTTTTCAGCCATCCACCCAAACCCGCTCCCAACTTATCATACTGCGTAGTCAGCATCGTCATAGTATGCTGATAATCGGCTCCATCACTAACATGGTTGTCAATTAAAATATGGGGATCTAAATAATGAAATATCTGCGCAAAGGCTCTTGCATTTTTGCTGTCACTCTTAGTGAAGTCGCGGTTAAGATCAAGGTTTTGAGCATTGCCCCTAAAGCCATATTCCAATGGCCCATTTTGATTTGCTCTTGAGTAAGAATTACGATTTAAACACCCACCAATATTATAAACAGGGATAATAGCTAAAGCCACATTGTCGGGTAGTTTAACTTTATTAGTTACAATATCTCTTACCAGCATCATGCTGGCATCAATACCATCTGGCTCGCCAGGGTGAATGCCGTTGTTTATAAGAATTATTGCCTTGTTTTGTTTTCGCCATTGTGCTGCATCAAACTTGCCATCATTGCTAACCATTACCAGGTGCAACGGATATCCGGCGTCTGTCATCCCCATTTCTTTAACCAATACTTTGGTTGATATTATATCTAGTTTTTTATACCAGTCAATGGCTTCAAAATAAGTAGCGCTTTCCATGCCATTTGTTTTTTCAAAACGACATTGCTGTGCATCTGCCCAATAAAAAATTGAAATAAGAAACGAAAAAAGGATTAGCTTTTTCATGCTGGTGAAATTTTCTGTTAAACTACAATAATTTTTATTGAGGTAATTACCGTTGGTAAATGAAAAGTACAAGGAACAAAAAAACCCGTTGATATAAATATCACGGGTTTAAATATGTTGTATTTAAAAAATTACTTTGCTTGTGCGTTCACACGCTTAGCCAGCTTGCTCTTTAAATTAGCAGCTTTGTTCTTATGGATAGTACCACGCTTTGCTAATTTATCAATCATAGCAGCTACTTTTGGAAAAGCTTCTGCTGCAACCGCTTTTTCGCTTGCTTTTAAATCACGTATTGCATTACGGGTTGTTTTACCATAATAACGGTTACGTTCGTTACGCTTCGCAC
>JBBKXU010000131.1:0-3199 GCA_037969645.1 Ferruginibacter sp.
GTTTTAATTTTGCTCCAAATTTCGTTTTCATAAATTGTTACTGGAAGATTTAAAGCACCCTCAGCAATGAATTTATAAGGATTTGTTGAGTTGTCAATAACAATCCAATAGTCGCAAATATTGATAAATACATTTGTTAAGTTTGCTAGCCCTTTAAAGTATCTTCTGACGATAACATCTTCAGGAATATCGTGTCCGCCTTCAGAAACCCTTGTCGCAACTCTTTCTATTGCTAGTTTGACATCATTTAACCAAAAAAATAACAATGTAATTTTATAACCTTTTTGCCTCGCTAATTCAATGGTATTTTTATAACTAATAGTTGTTAAAGTCGTTTCAAAAGCAAAATCAACTTCGAGGTCAATTAATTCTGTTATTCTTTCCAGCATAATTCTTCCAGCGTGGAATGATACGGTCTCAGGTTGAAAAGGAGAAAGGCCCTTAGCTATTTCATCGGCATTCACAAACTCATTACAATCTAACATTTCAGGCAGCACTGTGAAGGAAGCAGTGGTTTTACCAGCTCCGTTGCAGCCTGCTATTATGTAAATGTTTGGCACTTCTTAATAATTTCTGCCAAAAATACAATTATCAATTGTAAACGAGAGCTTTTTGAGTATTTGCACACAACGAGAGTTTGTGAAAAAACTCTTATTTCCTTATAAATATACACACAATGTTAATAGCTGCAAAGTCGTATGATTTTTGCAATAAAGTGGTATGCAATTTATCCAAGGACAGCAGCGCCAACAAACCTATTTTGCCACTTTAGAAGACCAGGTGGCTGCCGATAATCCGGCACGGCTTATGGATGCTTTTATAGACAAGCTGGATCTTCAACAATTAGGTTTCCAAAAAACAGTACCTCACAGCGAAGGCCGCCCACCATTTGCGCCACAGGTGCTTTTAAAACTTTACCTGTATGGGTATTTAAATAAAATACGCAGTAGCCGCAAGTTGGAAAGGGAGTGCAGCCGCAATATAGAATTGCAATGGCTGTTGCAAAACCTGCAGCCAAACTATCATACCATTGCCGACTTTAGAAAGCTGCATGCACAATCGCTGCAATCCATGTTCAGGTTGTATGTTCATTTTTTAAGCGAAGCCGGGCTATTAGGTAAAACCACCATTGCCGTTGATGGCAGCAAGTTTAAAGCAGTAAACAGTAAAAAGAACAACTACAATCAAAAGAAGATAGACAAGCACCATCAGTTTATAAAAGATAAGGCCGAAAAATATTTACAGGAACTCGATGAACTGGATAAACAGGAACAAACCAATGGCAAGGATGCCCTTGAAATAAAAAGAGAAAAAATAAAACAGGGACTTGAAAAGCTAAAAGAGCGCACTATAAAATACGACAGCCTGCAACAGCAGTTAAACAATACAACAGATAAACAGATCAGCACCACCGATGCCGACAGCCGCAGCATCCTGATCACTAAAAGCATTGTTGAAGTGGCTTATAATGTACAAAATGTGGTAGATGATAAACACAACCTGGTAGTTCAAACCCAGGCTACCAATACCAACGATGGCAAGGCCCTGTACAAAGCGGCCACACAGGCCAAACAAAATGTACAATTACAAAAAGACGAAACTATAATATTACTGGCCGACAAAGGTTACCATACCGGCGCCGAGTTACAACAATGCCAGCAGGCCAATATGATAACGCATGTTGCCTACAAAGAACAGCCCGGCGTAAAACACATAGCCCATGAATTTTTAGCCGAAAGTTTTGCTTACGATAAAGCCACCGATAGTTACACTTGCCCTGCCGGTGCAACGCTAACAAGCCTTGGCACCTGGCACAATAAAAAAGGCGAAGCAGGTGAAACCAGTTTTCGTTTTAAAACCTATCGTACCCATGGCTGCAAAACCTGCCCGTTAAAAAGTCAATGCACCAAACTGCCCAAGCGTATTATACAACGCAGCGAGTACCAGGATGCGGTGGATATCAATAATAATAACATCAAACAAAATCCCCACTATTACAAACGACGACAAGCCATTGTAGAACATCCCTTTGGAACCATTAAGCGGCACTTTGGCTTTACGCACACTTTGTTAAAAGGGCTCCAAAAAGTAAATGGCGAAATGAACCTCATTATGTTTTGTTACAACTTTCTGCGAACAAAAAACATACTGGGCTTCGATAAAATGCTGCAAGCCATCAAAAACTGGCAACCAGACTATAAGAAAATAGTCTGTGCTTTAAAAACCCGGTTTATCAAACGCATTTACAGCCCAAATAGGCCCTCGTTTTTTTACAACAATTTCCCAATATGGTTTTTAAAAGCTGTTTAAATGAACCGCTGTAAGCTTTACATCAAACTGTAAAGGCCGGTTTTTATGTGAAGTAGAGTTTTTTCACAGTCTGACGGGCGGGGCTTGGCGAAGTGGGGGATAGTTGTTCCGTCCGCCCCGGCAAACCGAAGCCCAATTTATAATTAAATGTTGAAATTTTGAACTAATGCCCGGCAGAATTCCGTCCGCCCGATATGAAGCAACATAGTAGTACAAATGCTGAAACACGGCTTCCGTCCGCCCCCATTTTGCCAAACCCGATGTTGCCTGCTGGGGCACTTAGACAGACCGACGTAATTCCTTTTGGAAAAGATTCCTTAATGGTCTAATTCCTCGGCCTAATATTTTTGTCTGCTCCATTAAGTTTATCAATTCAATGATTGCCATTTGAAATTTGCGTTGCATCTCGTTATTTTCAATGTAAACTTCCCAAACCGCACCAGATCCACCCCACATTTCAACGCTGTTCATTTGTGCTCTAAATATTTCATAGTCATTAGAAGCTAATTTTAAAATAACGTTTTCTACAAAGTTGGCTTGGCCCGATAATTCACTTTGTCTAAGGATGGTTTCAATATTTTTCAAAGTATTTAGATATTTCGGCTTAGCGGATTCGATAAGTTCAAAAACAGAATTGTCGCTAATTTGCTTTTCTGATAATTTAAAAAGGCGTCTAAAGAAATTCATGTGAGCTGATGCTTTTAAATTGGAACGGCAAGTAACTTAGCCCTTGCAGGCAACGAGCGAGGCTTTGTGCAGTTGGGGAATTGACCAACTGTCCGCCCGGAACTGAAGCTAAATTAATAACTAAAAGCCGAAGTTAACCAACAAATGCCCGGCAGAATTCCGTCCGCCGGATATGAAGCAACATAGTAGTACAAATGTTGAA
>JBBKXU010000132.1:0-8180 GCA_037969645.1 Ferruginibacter sp.
TGCCGGGAGCGGGGTTTAACCCCAGCTGGTGAAAATTTTGGGTAGTTCCCACAAACTGATCATCTATGCTCCAGAAAATTTTAGCGCCTGCCCTACGGTGAGCTGCAGTAAAAACTGTTTTACCTCTTTCTCCATTTATTTCGAGTGGCACATAAATTTTTGCATCAGGTTGAGGGTAAATTAATTCAATGAGTTTTCCGGTTTCGGCGGCAGTGCAGTCAAGCTTAAAAGGCGGCAGCGTTCTGTAATCAATATGATGCTGCCTGTAATAATATTCCATGGCAGGCGACAAAATGAACCAACTTTTGTGCAACATCATTGAAGGTGTTTCGCAGGCTTCGGTCACTCTAAAATTTCCTGTTGCATCCAAATGAATTATTTTATGATACGGACATAAAGCAACTTTGTTTGCATTGGGCGGCGAAAATAAAGTGTCCACATCCGGGCAATCAATATTGGCCCGGTAACCGCTTTGCCTGCACACTGGCACAAAAGAAAAATTGTATTTGGGTTTTTCAAACCATTTGTTATTTGGTAAGAGTCTGAAAATATCAAAAAGAATTGGCGCTGCTGTATGTACACCAATTAATCCCGGTCTTCCTTCGCCATCGGTATTACCAACCCATACCGCCACTACATTTTTTGGCGTCACTCCAATTGCCCATCCATCTCTGAAACCAAAGCTGGTTCCCGTTTTCCAGGCAATTTTTTGTGAAGATGAAAACTGTTGCCAAAGGCCTTCTTCGCCGGGGCGCATTACATCCTGCATGGCCTGGAAGGCGAAATAGATGGAAGTGGCGTCTAAAGGAACGTTGCTCGTTGCTCGTTGTTCGTTGCTCGTTTTTTGGTTACCAGATGTATAAACGGGGGGATGAAAATCAATGGGGTCAGGTTTTCCATGATTTTTTGTTTGGTGTTTTAGGGTACGTGCCATAGATGCATATACACCTGCAAGGTCCCAGGGGGTTACTTCGCAACCACCAAGAATTAAGCTCAGGCCATAAAAATCTGCATTGTTATTTAAAGTTGTAATGCCTGTTTGTTGCAATGTTTCATAAAAGCGTTGGTATTTATATTGCTGCAGCATTTTTACCGCAGGTACATTCAGGCTTCGGGATAAAGCACTGTTGGCAGGTACGGCACCATCATAGTCCAGGTCGAAATTCTTTGGAGAGTAGCTACCTATCTGCGTTGGAATATCGGCAATGATTGAATTTGGTAAGATCAACCCATCACTTAACATAGAAGCATATAAAATTGGTTTTAATGCACTACCCGGACTCCGTGGCGCTGCTATCACATCCACATCGGCTTCCATCTCTAAATTTTTTGCATCTTTTATGTTGCCCACGTAGGCCAGTGTATTTCCTGTTTCTACATCAAGTACCAAAGCGCACACATTATTAATACCGTTGCCTTTTAAAATAGATTGATGCTGATGTACAATTCTTGTGATGTTCTTTTGCAGTTCACCATCAATGGTTGTTTTTATTTTTGTTTCCTGTTTCCAGTTTTTATTATCCTTTATAAAACGTTGCAATAAATGCGATGCATTCTGCGGAAGCCGCAAAGGTTCGTCGGGCAAGGGTTCTAGCTTGGCGAGTTCGGCGGTAGTTTTATCAATCTTACCAAGTGAGAGTAAATTATCAAGCAGTGTATTTCTTTTTTTTAGTAGTACATTCCTGTTTTTGCCGGGGTGTACAAGTGCAGGTGCATTTGGTAAAACGGCCAGAGCCGCCATTTCTCCCCAACTTAATTTATCGGCACTACGACCATAGTAGCGCCATGCAGCGGCATCTAATCCAACAATATTGCTGCCAAAAGGCGCATTGCTGGCGTAAAGTGCAAGGATACCTTTTTTTGAATAAGATAATTCTAACCGTACCGCCAAAATACTTTCTTTAATCTTATTCCAGATATTTCTTTTGTCGTTTTGGTTGGCAAGTCTGATCACTTGCATATCAATAGTGCTGCCGCCCTGCACAACACCTTTGTTTTTTATATTTTTTACAACAGCTCTTCCTATAGCAACAGGATCAACCCCGGGGTGCTTAAAAAAGCGTCGGTCTTCAAAACCGGTGATACAGTCAATAAATTTTTGCGGTACATTTTTGTTGTGTGGGAAGCGCCATTGCCCATCGGCAGCGATGGTAGCATTTAAAAGATTGCCATCTTTATCTTCTATAACATAGCAGGTTGGTGCATGAAATAATTTTGATGGAAGGGAAAACCAGAACCAGACAAGTAATCCTAACAAAACAACCAATTTGATTTTAGTTGAATTGCGGAGTGATTTTAATTTATAAGGTATTGCGTTTAAAAATTCATTCATAATAATATAGAACGCTGATGACACTGATAGAAACTGATTAACATAGATTTGAATCCGCGTTAATCAGCCCGATCTGCGTTGTCAGCGTTCCGTTTTTATTGGTTCACTACTTCCACCCATTTACCATTTACACCGGCTGTAATACTATTGTCATACATGGCTTCGCAATATGTGCCCGGCAAGAAGAACCTGCCTAGATAAGAAGCATTCAATTGTATATAATAAGTGACTGTTTGATTACTACTAAGGTTGAAATAGGTATACACCCGGTCATCTCGAATATCCTGATAAGTTGATGAAGAAGATTTGAAAGCACCTTCGCCATCAAACATTCTTGCATTTAAAATTTCCCAACCGCTTGGGAATATCTGCGACAATGCCATCTCCGAATAATATCCACGCTTGCCGGGATTGGTGATAGTAACTTTTGCCACAAAATCGGTGCCCTGTGTAAGCTGGTTAATATCAACAGCCGCACCGTTTTGATTAACATAGCTCACGCTCATGCCGAGCACCGCGGGGTTATTGTTTATTTTGATGCTGTCGCCGGTAAGTGGCTGCCCTTGCGTAATCAAACGTACATACAAAGTATTGCTGCCTTTGTTGTTTACTACTACATTGCTGCTGCCTTTGGTAAACAAAATCGGTATCTGCCTAATGTAGGAAGCTGAGTTGATGTCCACATTTTTGCCATCAACAGATGCACTGGCAATAATTTTTTCACCCGATGGATTTGTACCGCAATACTTGGCAATGGCAATTAAAGCATAGGCAGTTGTTTGCGTACTGTACCAATTATCCTGCGATAATTTTGCAGCGATGGTTGGTAATAATTCTGCAGCCTTGGTTCTTTTGTTTTTACCCATTAAAGTTAAAGTTTCAAAAACCATGGCCTGGTCTCTTAATGCTGAACCATAGGTAGAACCGGGTGCCGCTCTTTCATCAAAATTTGTAGAAAGTCCACTGATTAAATCAAGGGCAGTATTATCCTGCCGGGCAAGTTTGTACGCTGCTGCCAGCCGCCATTTTGCCTCGGTTGATAAATATTTAAATTCCTTCAAACGGTTCATGGCTCCGAGTTCGGGCGCTTTGGCCAATGCTAAAGTGTAAAGACGATAAGCCTGCGTTAAATCGCCGCCATAAAAATTTGTGGTAGATGGTGCCCAACTGTTTGCTTTGCCTCTCTGGTAGTTTTTCCAGTTCTGTAACATATAATCACTAACCATGTAGCCATTGTTTTGAGCCTCAATTAAAAAATGGCCTGCGTAATTAGTGCCCCATTCATCGCTTTCGTATCCGCCGGGCCAGTAACTAAAGCCGCCGTCTGGCCGCTGAAAATTCTGCAGTCTTCCAATACCTGCTTTTACATTTCTGTCAACCTGTGCTTTTTTAACTTCATCCAAATCGGTGAGTTGATTTAAAACCAACTGCGGAAAAACAGCCGATGTGGTTTGCTCAATACATCCGTGCGGATATTCAATTAAGAAATTCAAACGTTTTTGAAGATTCATGGATGGTACGCTGGAGATTTCCAATACAGCTGTACTGGTTGCTACCAAGCCAATTGGGCTGGCAGTTGCTTTCCATTGCTGCCCGCCTGTTAATGTCATGGCTTCTACCTGCGTAACCGGTGGATTAGGATTACGTATGTCCAATTCCACTTCGTAATCTGCTTTTTCTTTTCCAGAACTTGCCGTTAGCTTTACTTTTCCAATGCCCACATTGGATTTCACTTTTACATCAAAGTAAATCATCTCTTCGCCGGTTTGCGAAAAGTTAATCGATTGAGTACTGCTGCCAACCACTTCCAAGAACGGATTTGACTGCAAAGAAATATTTACCTTTTTGATATTATCCTCCATAGCAAAAACGGTAACCGGAAGTTTGATTGTTTCGCCGGGTCCCAGTACACGTGGCATGGTTGCCAGCATCATCAAAGGTTTTTTAACGGCCACTGCTTTTTCCGTGGCACCGTAAGCACCATCATGAGCAGCAACAACCATTGCCCTTACCGAACCAATATAGGAGGGAAGTGTGAATGTTTGTTTTTGCGTTTGATTTCTATTTAAATGAAATGGCCCAAGGTATTGTACCACGGCTTTAAATCTGTTGGCAGTTTTTCCTTTGCCACCGCTGGCTTCGTTATCACCGCCAATGGTTAAAATCCTTTCCAGGTCGCCGCCCCAAGCGCCAATTACATAATCGAAAAGATCGAAACTTTTTACGCCCAATGCTTCTCTGGCATAAAATGCATCATGCGGATTGGGTGTTTTAAATCTGGTAAGGTCTAACAATCCTTCATCAACAATGGCTACACAATAAGTCATTTCTTTTCCGTTTTGTTCACTTACGGTGAAAGAAACTTTCTCTTCTGGACGAATGCTATTTGCAATATTGAGTACCGGTTTCAGCACCGTATTCTTGTCTTCTACAAAAATGGGAATCGATCCATACATACGAATCGGTAAGTCATTAATGGTTTGTGAATGCGGCTGTAATAAACTAACCGTTGCATACACATTGGGCGCCATACTGGCTTCTACTTTAAATTTAATCTCCGTAGTTCCCTGTTTGGTTTCCTGCCAGAAAGACTTTAAAACTTTGCTTCCGTTTTCAATACTTACTAAAACCCTGCCGCCTTGGCTTGTTGGTATAGGCAGCTTAACTTCTTCACCAACATTGTATTTTTCTTTGTCGGATTTAAATATCAGCATTGATGCAGCTGTTTGATCTTCGCCACCGGCACGGGTTTGCCAGTAAGCATCTTCAATATATAAAGTTGAGCCTGTAGTATGGCCGCTTTTTAAATCTTTAACAAGGATGAGGTAGCGGCCCCATTCGTTTTCTGATGTACCAAATGTCCAGTTGCCGCGGCCATTGGCCAGTTTAACGGTTTCAGTTTTTAATAATTTATTGTAGCGGTCTTGTGTAAAATTGCTGAGGTTGTTGTTGTAATTATCCCACCACCAGCGCCATTGAATGCGGTAAAACTGTACTTCCACATCATTGCTACCTGTGAGTAGATTTCCTTTACTGTCAACATTTACAATTTGCGCCGTGTGTTTTTTACCTGCCAATAAATAGTCAAATGGTTTTTCGCCATCGGGTAATTTTAATCCAGCATAGCTTGCGTAAGGACTATATGGCATGGTTACGTTATCAATACTGAAACTTCCGCCCGGCTCAAAAACCTTCACCATCATATTGGCGCTTAACATGCCAGGTGCGGTTTCATCAATTTCAAAATTTGTTTTTAAGACAGCATTGCCCTGCTCATCCAAAGTGCCTTCATAAATGGTTTTGCTTTGAGTAGAATAGTCGGTTGTAGGGTTATCAAATTGAAAACCCGCAAACTTTGGAAATGATGTACCTCTGGCATACAATGATGCATCAATTTTTGCTTTTAAATTTTTACCAACGGCACCAAACAACCATTTGGCATTGATGTTGCCGGTTTCGGAGTTTCCTTTTCCAAGTACGGGGTCTTTGCCAAAATCTAAATTTATTTTGAGCCGGTTAGGCATGATGGTTTCTACCTTAATTCTTTTTTCGAACTGGGCGCCGCCCACTTTTATTTTAGCCAGCCAGTTGCCGGTAGGAGAAGCAGCATCAGTATTGGTTTTAAAAAGATAGAACCCATCTTCGGCATTGGTTTGTACGGTATGTTTATACAATTGCCCTTGGGGCGTGTATAAACTAAACTCAACCGGATGATCTTTGGGCAGTTTGCCCTGCTTATCTTCTACAATAAAATTTAAAAACATGGTATCGCCGGGCCGCCAAACACCACGTTCGCCAAAAATAAATCCTTTAATTCCGTTCCTTACTTCTTCGCCGCTTACATCAAAACGGCTAAGCGCCAGCGAACTTCCATCGTCTAATTTTAAATAACCTCTTTCATTTCCTTTTTTTGCAATTAATAAAAATGGTTTTCTTTTCAGGTCAATATTGGCGAAACCGTCATTACCACTTTTTCCTTTGCTGATGATGGTGCGTTGGTAATCCATCACTTCAATTTCTACACCGTCCATGGGCTCGGTGGTAAGTATATTGCTTACTGCCACCATCAGGCTGTTATCGTTGCCTCGCTTGGCTGTAAGTCCAATATTGCTGGCGAGGATATTGCGTGTTGCCCACCTGTCTTTGTTATAATAAGATTTACTGCTTGGGTCATCACGCCGGTTCCAGCTATAACCGAAGGGATAATAAGTATCGTACCTGCTCCAAAAAGCATCATCTTCATCAACGCCACCGTTGTTTGAATAGTTGTCATAGTCGCCATAATCTTCCTCTTCGTCATCAGATGCAGCCTCAGTTGCGGTTGTTGCGGTTGAGAGATACAAAGAATATTCGGGACGGAAACCGATCGTTACTTTATAAATGGCGCCCTGCTCGGTTTTTAAATATTTATCAATGTCTAAGGAGAAATGTTGTTTTTTATGCAGATCTAAAGTTTTGTCATCATCAAGCCTGAGTGTTTTTTGAACAATGGGTTTTCCAACTCTTCTCAATTCATTGTTTCCGCCTAAACTGTTTTCCTGTAAAAACTGGGGTACGTTATTTTCAAAAATTTTGATGATGCTGATGTCAACCGCGTTTAAGTTGATAGATTCAAAAGGTAAAACCAATCTGCCGCTGTTGGGTAATATATTTCCCTTGCCATGAATTTTTACCGAGGGCATTCTGTTTTCAAAAGTCACACTGCCGGTAAAACCTTTATCCAATATATCGCCCCAGGTATTTTTTATGCCGGTGTTGATGTTAACAGTGTAATTACCGTCTAATTTTCCGCTGCCAAAAACTTTTACTTCACTGCCGTTGATGGTATAAGAAATATCGGATTGATCGCTGACGGTGATGAGACCGGTTAAATCCTGTCCAATAGCAATCATATCACTGAACTGTACCGACGCATATTGTTGCACATCATTAATAGCAACCACATCCAGCACTTTAAAATCGCCTTCTGCAGGAACAGCTATGGCTTCTTCGCCTTTAACATCCATGCTCATGGGCTTGCCATCCCAACGCAATTCAACAGCGCTGGTAGCTTTAAGCTTGTCGATATTTTCAATAGTATAACGATGTGTTTTTGATGCATCGCTATGCTGCCAGCTTATTTTTAATGCTTTATTGTTTTGAAAAGCGGTGAGTAATTTTTCAACTTCTTTTTGGTCTTCAAAATCTGCCGTTTCCAAATTGCCGCTCAGGCTCATTTTATTTTTAACGCCGGTACTTCTCAATCCGTCATTCTCCACTTTAAAAGAAGGCTTAACCGTTTTCATACTGAATTTAAACTCCGAAAACTTGCCGGTGGTTTTGGTTACTTTGCCCAATTTGAAATTTACCTCATACATCTGGTCGGGTTTTAACCAACTATCGGGTTTAAATTCAATGGTTCGGGCATCAATCCAAAATGCTTTTCCTTTAACTGAAGGGGAGATGCTGAACAAAGATTCCTTTACAGCTTCACCAACGGCATGTGTGGTGTTGGCATCGTTGGCCAGTTTAATCCTCACTGGCGATGTTTTGGAAATGGTGCCGGTTGTGTAGGCATCAATGTATTTGCTGAAAGCAGGATCTACATCAATCCATTTGTCTTTTTTGCTGCAGGAAAAGAACGCAATGGTAAAAGTTAAGAACAACAGGCTGCGTAAAAAAGTTACACTGAACTTTTTTCTACCGGGGCTTGAGGCAAGTTCCATAATTTGTAATTGATTGTTGAAGTTAAATTGACAGTAGTGGAATCACTAATATCGGCATTTTTTATTTGCTATGTAAATGTTATAAGAAATTTTGATTTCTGCAATGGCCGGTAAATCAATTTTAGTTAAACAATTTATAAAAC
>JBBKXU010000133.1:0-9576 GCA_037969645.1 Ferruginibacter sp.
CCTTTTCTTACTAACTGTTGAATTGTAGGCATTATGTGCTTTTAATTTTCGGACGGCAAAGGTAGGATTTACAATTTGATTTGAGAAACTTAAAACTAAAAAAAATCAAATTTTATTCACATTAAATGAAAAAACCGCTTTTGTAAGCGGTTTTACTATATAAAATCTCTTTATCCGGTTATATTTTCTGCATCCAACCGTGCGTATCAGGTACTCGTCCATAACGGATGCCCGTTAATGTAGTTTTAACGGCAGGTGCTATTTTCCAGCTATCTACGTCAAATTCCATCACGTAATCCTTGTATGCAAGCTCCTTTATCATGGAAATTGTAGCTGCAGTACCGGTTCCAAACACCTCACGTAATTGCCCGGCTTTATGCGCTTCTATAATTTCATCAATATTCAAACGCCTTTCTTCTACTTCCAGCCCCATTTCTTTTAATAAGGTCATGACACTATCTCTGGTAATACCTGCTAAAATGGTTCCTGTCTCTAGTCCGGGAGTAATGGCTTTATTACCAATTATAAAAAATACGTTCATGGTACCGCATTCCTGCACATATTTATGTTCAAAAGCATCGGTCCATAAAACCTGATCGTAGCCTTTCTTTCTAGCTTCGGCAGTGGCATACATAGCAGCACCATAATTACCGGCTGCTTTGGCATAACCAACACCTCCGGGCACTGCCCTTACAAATTGCTCTTCCACATAAATACGCATGGGAGCTGTATAATAAGGCCCAGATGGGCTAAGAATAATCATAAACTTATATTTCTCACTGGGTTTTACACCAATTGCATAGTCGCTGCTGAACATAAATGGACGAATATATAATGCATGGTTTTCCTGTTGTGGTATCCAGCTTTTATCCATTTCAATCAGCAAACGCAGTCCGTCCATAAAGATATCTTCGGGTACCTGCGGCATTTGCATTCTTTCGGCCGAAATATTAAAGCGTTTAAAATTATCCAGCGGGCGAAATATAAAAGCATCGCCATCGGTATTTTTATAAGCCTTTACGCCTTCAAAAATGGATTGCCCATAGTGTATGGCCGCAATAGAGGGATCTAATAATAAGGGTTGATAAGGTTTTATTTCGGGAGTCTTCCACTCTCCGTCTTCGTAATCTACTTCCAACATATGATCTGTAAAATATTTACCAAAGGGTATATTTTCGAGATTGATGTCTTTTAGTTTACTTCGCTCTACTTTCGTAATATTAATATTTTCAGCTGCAATCATAATCGTTAATTTTACGACAAAGAAACGAAAAAAACAAGAGTTTAAATTACCGTTCAATGAGTTTAGATAATATTCAACTGCCGGCAAGTATCATTCAAAGCTTATATAGTAAATCTTTATATGATTTAAATGCAGGCGAATTGGTTGCTAATACCGAACAAAAAGATAATATTTCATTTTTAGGAACGAATCAGAAAAAGATTGCTATACTGGTTATCTCGGCTGAAGCTATTTATTTGCCTGATGATGAACTGAATTTTTTGTTGGGCATATTGACTGCCTGCAAATTAAGTATGGCTGATATTGCGTTGATAAATGTTGCAAAAAATCCAAAACTGAATTATAATATTATAACAACGCAATTGAAGGCCGAAAAAATATTTTTATTTGGTCTTGATGCGAATAGCATTGAGCTGCCTCTTCAATTTCCGCATTACCAGGTTCAGAAATACAATAACCAGATTTATCTTAGTTCACTTTCATTATCCAACTTACAAACAGATAAGGCCGAGAAAATGAAATTGTGGAATTGCTTAAAAACTATTTTTTCATTGTGATAATTATTACCTGAATGGACAGCATCATATTTGCAACCAATAACCAAAACAAAGTTGAAGAAGTAAGAAAAGTTTTAGGCAGCCGTTTTAATATTATTACTTTAAAAGAAGCCGGAATAGATATTGATATTGCGGAGCCGCATGATACGCTGGAAGCCAATGCAACAGAAAAATCTAAAACCATATTTAATCTTACCAATAAAAATTGCTTTAGTGAAGATACCGGACTGGAAGTGGATGCGCTGAATGGAGAGCCCGGTGTTAAGAGTGCACGTTATGCAGGTGAAGACAGAAGTTTTGATGATAATATTGACAAGTTATTATCAAATTTAAAAAATAAGGAAGACAAAACAGCCAGATTCAGAACTGTAATATCATTGGTATTAGATGGCAAAGAGTATTTTTTTGAAGGCATTTGCCCTGGTGAAATAATCAGTGAAAGAAAGGGTAACAATGGCTTTGGATATGACTCTGTTTTTATACCAACCGGCAGCGATAAGACTTTTGCAGAAATGGATATGGCAGAGAAAAATAAATTCAGTCATCGCAAAAAAGCAATGGAGAAACTGATAACCTTTTTGAATAAATAAAATGGCAAGAATAAAGATTGAAATACCAGAAAAAATTATTGGATCATTTACTATACCCATCCGCATTGCAGATATTAATTATGGCAACCATGTAGGCAACGATGCTTTTGTAAGCATTGTACATGAAGCCCGTATGCAATGGCTGAAGCAATATGAATATACTGAATTAAAAATTGAAGGCATTGGTTTAATCATGAGCGATTTGGCGCTTGAATTTAAGAATGAATCTTTTTACGGCGATGTGGTTGAAGTAAAGCTGGGTGCAGGTGAATTAAGCAGGGTTGGATTTGAATTGTATTATCAGCTTTTTGCGATACGAAATAATGAAACTGTCTTACTAGCCATTGCAAAAACCGGGATGGTTTGCTATGATTACGATGCAAAAAAAGTGGCTGCTATTCCAGAAAAATTAAAAAGTATTTTAGCAGGTTAATCTTCATTCCACTTTTTCCAATTTTCCTCAGCCTGTAAAATCAGCATTTCAAAACCATTTGTTATGGTAGCCCCTTGCCCCTCTCCTTTTTGCAGAAATAATGTTTTTGCAGGTTTATACACCAGGTCGAATAAATAATGACCAGCAGTTAATAAATTATATGGTATATCGGCGCAGGTATCTTCAGCCGGACTCATACCTAGCGGTGTAGTATTGATTATGATATTATACTGCGCTATAACATCTTGGTTTAGCTGATCGTACTGAATAAAATTATCCGCCTCCTTTTTATTTCTGGAAACAACCAAAAACTCAATAGCCAGTTTTTTAAGAACGTATTGTACCGCTTTTGAAGCGCCACCTGTACCTAATACCAGCGCTTTTTTATGATTTGGTTTTAGCTGCTTAACAAACGACTTTTCGAAACCGATAATATCAGTGTTAAACGCCGTAAGTACTCCATCTCTCACTTTTATACAATTGGCTGCGCCAATTTGTTTTACTTCCTCCGATTGATGCGTAACATACTTTAAAACCGCTTCTTTATGAGGAATGGTAACGGCCAACCCTTGTAATTCTGGGTGCTTTATCAGCAATTCCGGAAGTTCGTCAATCGTTGACAATGGATATGAATCATAAAATGAATCGGGAATGGATTCCTTTTCAATTTTGTCGGTAAAAAACTGTTTTGAAAACGAATAAGTTAATGGAAATCCAATGGTTCCGTACTTTTTCATTAAGCATTCTCTTTATTCAGGTATAAATGAAAAGTATCGCCACGCAAACCAATACGCATGGCTTCTAAAGGAATTACTTCGTTAGGAGCAATATTGCCCAGGTTTACATTGCAACCTATCAATTCTAAAAAGTATAGCTGCTGTGCTTTTTGAGGAGCTTCCCAAATAATTTTCCCTTCGGGTATCTGTGTTAAAATCTCCTGTACTAAACCTTCCCTTACTTCACCAGTTCCACGGTAAATACCTACATTTCCGGCTTCACGAGCTTCAGCAATTACATAAGTAGAACCAGCTTCCAGCTCTGCTCTCATCAATTCAATCCATTTGTAAGGCGGAATAATATGTGCAGCATCCTTACTACCCACTTCGCTTAACACAACACCTATCTTTGCCAGCTTTTCAATATAGCCGCATTTTTCAGCGTGTGGTATTTCAATGGAGCCATCACTAACTTCCATGTAGCTTACCCCAAATTCTTTACATACATCAATGTAATCTTCAAACTGATTTCTAATTAAAAAGGCTTCAAACAACGTGCCTCCAAGATATATCGGCATATCGAAAGAACGATAAACTGCCAGTTTCTCTTTTAAATTTGGCGTAACATACGAAGTACCAAACCCAAGTTTCACCATATCCACATGCGGACCAGCGGCGTTCATAAAGTTTTTGGCCTCTTCTACGCTTAAGCCTTTATCCATTACCATGGTAAGGCCATGATCACGTGGTTTTTTATTGCGAACAGGTATCTGAGAGAGATTAAAATTCATGTTAGTTGATTTAAGGAAAGCAAAGATAACCCTTGAAGCTTAAAAAGTTTATTATCAAAATCATGATTTAGAAAACAATACAAATTAGAGGGAATTTCGCTTTTTATAGCGGGCAATTATATCCACCACTTGCTGAACCTGTAGAATTGCAGGATTGATTTCAATGAATTTTTTAACCAGTCTGGGATTGCGGTTCATGCCTGCTTCCAGATTCAAAAATGCTTCTTTAGACTTACCCATGGCATACAAAACAGCACTTTTATAAAAAAGGAAAATGGGTTTGCCATCTGTTTGTTCAAAAGCAAAGCCTGCATATTCGAGTGCTTCTTCAAGCATTTCGGCCTTGTACAGGCAATTTAATAACTCCGTCCAGCCATTAATGTTTTTAGGCCTAACCCGTACTACGTTGCCAAAGTAGGTGATTGCATCATCTAATTTATCCATTTCCATGTAACACTGGCCCATAGCCAGATTATACTCGGGTTGCATACGGTGAATACGCATGGCAATTTCAAGATTCTTAATAGCTCCATCCCAATTGCCTTCATTCATATAAGTGCAGGCAATTTTATAGTTCAGCTGGGTATCTTCATTATTTAAATGGCTGGCCTTTTTGTAATTAAACCGGGCGTTGGCATAATTGCCCATTTTATCGTAACAATGGCCAATGGCTTCGTAAATAACATCTTCGGGCCGTGAGAGTTCCAGCACCCTTTCCAAAACTTCCACTGCTTCTTTATAGCGACGCAGGCGTATATATGCATCGCCCATATTACGCAGTGCAAAATCAAATTTTTCATCGATGGCTATGGCGTATTCATAGGCATCAATAGCTTTTTCGTAAAGCTTTAAACCCTGGTAAGACGCAGCCAAGTTAAACCAAGCCAGTTCATTAAACGGAAAATCTTCAATTATTTGCTGATGTAATCTTATTCCTTCTTCATGGCGACCGGTAAAATCGGTCCAGAAACATATTTTATACAGGGCTTCTTCGTTATTGGGCTCCTGTTGCAAAATCATTTTAAGGCAATCGAAAACTTTTTCAAAATTCTCATAATCGTCGTATACATCAGCCAGTTCAAATAAAAGATCCAGCTTTTCTTCTCCATCAAAATCGTAAATGGCTGCTTCTAAAACTTCGGCTGCTTTTTGCTGCATATCCAATGCCAGGTAAGCATCTGTTTTTAATATAAACAGATTTATGTCTTTACTATCAAGCACTTCGGCCTGATCAAGCACATACAAAGCTTCTTTGTAATGCCTTAAAGCAATTAAAATATCGGCTTTTTTAAGCATCAGCATTGCCGAATAAGGATATTGCTCTACGCCGTACTCAGCGGCTTCAAGTGCCTGGTTTAGTTGCTCTTTTTCATCAAAATAATCAACTATGCGTTCAAATGAATCTTCCTCAATAAAGGAGTTGGGTTTGCCTGCTTTGAGGTTATCAAATTGCAGAAGTAATGCCTTTAATTCTTCTCTATCTTGCCGGTAAGGATATTTGCTCATTGGCTGACGGTTGTTGTAAATTAGGAAGTTTTAAAGAAACTATCAACTTTTTGTAACATTTTTTAAATATAAACGTTAATAAAATGTAAAAAGAATTGATGAACGGTATGGTTTTACTGACTATTTTTCGATATATTTGTTACAAATAAACTTAAACCAATGATAAAAAAGGCCAAAATGATACTGGTAATTCTTATGCTAAGCGGCATAGGTTTCAGTGCTATGGCAGATAAAGGCATTGGAAAGAAGAGTAAAGCTAAAGTAACACTGAACATTAACAGTGGGAATAACTTGCGTAACTCCATTTCTCTTAACCTTAAAACGGGTTTAAAATATACCGGTAGTTTACTGGTAAATCAGGAGGTTGCAGGTACATCTTATTTAAGCAACAGCCTGCTTACCTACCAAAAAGGTAATACTGTTTATATTATTCCGCAAAAGCAAATCATTGCAATGCCGGATATGAAACAGGGATACACCGGAATGAAACTAATCATCAAAACTCATTAATATAAAAGCTTAATTTTTTAAGCTTTTTTTATTGCTTTTACTTTTTTCAATTCCCTTTTTTCAAATTTTGGTTCTCTTCGTACGTCATTACTCTGTATCCCGCTGCCGGAAAATCGAATTGCGAAACCTGCACAGGATCATAACTTATTTTAGCAAGGCTGTATCTGAATTTCATCTTACCTGATTCAATCTCATACTCAATGGCAAGCCCGGGCAAATTGCTGAAGGTAGCATCATATTCTTTGTTTGCCGGTATCAGATCGGGTGCATAGTACACTTCAAATGATTTACCATCTGCCATTTTAGCAACGGCTTTACGGGTATTATACACGCCAATTGTTTTATACTCACTAGTAAGCTCAAATTTTACATCACCGTTTATTTTATTGCGGGCTTTCCAGTTTTCTTTAGTAAGTGTAATCATTAACTTTTGTCCGCTAAATTCCTTAAGTATTACTGCATTCTCGGTTTTCGAATTATAAATAGTTATTTCTTTACCTAAAGCGCTGGCCACATCAGTTCTGCTGCTATTTCCTTTTAAATAAACAGTAGACGTTGCATCGGTTAAAGAAGCGCCTGTAATATTATATACGACGGTAGCTTCTGCCACAGTACGCTGTGCAATTACAGTAATACTACTTGAAACCATTAACAGCATCAACATAAAAACTTTGTTCTTTTTCATTGTATTTATAATTTACCCAAAGGTACTTCATCGCTTAATATCACATCCAAATAAGCACCCTGTTACAATACTATTAAATCCCGTGCCAAGTTTAAGTTTTCATATAAAAAAACCTGCAAAGCCTTTTACAGCTTGCAGGTTATGATAATTTTAACAAATTAGTTATTTCTTATTGCCCTTTTTTCTTGCATCCTGCATTTTCTTATTGCTTTCCTGCATCGCCATCATCCGTTCCTGAAACTTGCTCTGTTTCACCGGTTTCTTTTTATTTATCTCAATTTGAGCAAGAATTTTTTCGTGGTCAATAATATATTTCTGAATTACTATTTGCAGAATAAGCGTAATAGTATTTGAAACTGTATAGTACCAGGTTAAGGCCGCAGGCATACTGTTAAACACACCTAAAAGCAAAACAGGAAAAATATAAGGCATATACTTCATCACAGGATTGTTGTTATCCTGCATGGTACTCATGCTATAAATAGATATGACTAAACTGGTTACAGTAGCCGTAATTGTAAATAAACTAACGTGATCGCCATAAAAAGGAATTGTGAATGGCAGCGTTGCTATGGAATCATAGGCTGCAAGATCTTTTGCCCACAAAAAGCTTTCGCCCCTTAATGATATATTAGATTGAAAGAAATAATACAACGACATAAATATCGGTATCTGCAGCAAGGCAGGCAAACATCCGCCAAGCGGACTTACGCCGGCCGATTTCCACAACTTCATCTGATCCATGCTAAAAGCCTGCTTATCGTCGCCATGTTTTTCTTTTAACCTGTCTATTTCTGGTTTAAGCGCCTTCATTTTTGCTCCGCTTAGATAACTCTTATACAAGATTGGAGAAGTTATCAAACGGATTAAAAGGGTTAGCAATAAAATTACCATACCCATACTGGCCATATACTGCCTTAAGAAATCGAAAACAGGTAATAAGAAATGGCGATTTATATATTTTACAAAAGCAAATACACCACTTCCATAAGGAACGATGTTTTCCATTTTGTTATCATACTTGCTTAAAACATTGTAATCACTGGGACCGTAATATAGTTGCAGCGCTACAGTTTCGTTAGTATTGCCAGATAGCGCAAGGCTTAAGTTAGCCGTGGTTTGTGATACAACGGGTGTAGAATCTTCCGGTACAACCCATTTAACCATAGCGCTCTGAAACTTATTCTTTGCAGATAATGCCGCTATGAAAAACTGTTGTTTAACTGCCAACCACTCAAATGGTTTCTTAAAATTCTTATCATCGCCAGTTCCCAGGTATTCAAAATCATAACTTCCATCTTCCAGATAACAAATATGAGTTTGTTGCCTTTCGTATTTCAAATCTTTTTCCACCTGTGGTGTTTCTGTTTGCCAGTTAAGATTGATGGTGTTCTTAGAAACCAGTTTATCTGCACCCTGCATAGATATGCTAAAATCAACCTGATAGCTTTCCGGCTTTAAAACATAACGGTGAGTAATTTCCTTCCCGGATGAATCTCTTAGAACGAATGAAATGCTTTGAGATTTATCAGCATTAATAATCTTGCTGCTGCTTACAAAAGAAATATCACCCGTTTGGGCTGTAACATTATCCTTAGTATTTATTAAATACGATAGCTTATCGAAGCCCCCGTTTGTCAACAAAATCGGCTTGCCATCAAAGGTCTTAAAGTTTTTTACCTCAACCACTTTAGGCTGCCCACCCTTGTTGGTAAAAATAATTTTAAGGAACTTGTTTTCCAAAGTATCTAAATGCTCAACACTTGTTGTATCTGTAATGAATGCTATAGGCAATTGTTGCTTGGCATTTACTAACGAATCTTTTAATTTCAAATCTTTTGTAACTGCAGCCGTATCTATCTTAGAATTTCTAATTGAATCTTCAACCCGTTGCGTCTCGGCTCTTTCTAACATTAAAGCCTGATTACCGCGGCTATTGATGATAAACATGGCAATCAGCAATGCTCCAATCAATACAAAACCAATAACGGTATTTTTATCCATTCCCATTTTTTGCTTGTTTTAGGTTGGCAAAGGTAATTAAAGTTTAACGCTATGCCTTACCAATTAAAAAAAGCCTCTCCTGTTACGGAAAGGCTCGGTTATTTTACGTTTAAAAGCTTATTTTTTTGCTTCTGCGGCAGGAGCAGCAGCATCAGCAGCCTTAGGTGCAGCATCAGCAGCTTTAGGTGCAGCCGATTCTTCCTGCTTTAATTGTCTTGTTAAAGTAACAGATGCGATTGGAATACGTGGAGAATTTAAAACCTCCATATTTTCGGCAAGCACATCTTCTACACGCATATTATCATTCAGCTCCATTTTTTCAATATTCACGTCAATATGCTCTGTCAGGTGTCTTGGAAGTACTTTTACTTTTAAAGATTTCATCTTTGTAACCAGTTTACCACCAGCTTTAACACCTGCAGGAACACCAATATAATTCAGTGGCAAGTTTGCAATCACTTTCTTGTTATCAACAAGTTCTAAAAAGTCAACATGCAACAGTTGATCTGTTACTTTGTGAAACTGCAGATCTTTTAAAATA
>JBBKXU010000134.1:0-3883 GCA_037969645.1 Ferruginibacter sp.
AAAGAGCTTTTGTTTAATAAATATACGATAACTATTGTAATGACCTACAGTTTGAAGTATCCTCATTTTTAGTAAAATAATGTGGCTACATTATGCTATTTACTGTTGGCTGTCCGCAGGACTCAGTGAGAAGATGCAGGCGACGGTCACGGACTTAATAGTTAACTTGCGGGCGTATAGGGAATAGGGAACACCGACACCCAAAAAAGTGACTCGTAGGGACTTTTAGATTGCCGCCGTCTCAAGACAGGGCGGCGACGTTAGGATTGTAAATGTGTCAAAATAGAAAAGGAACACTCACGGCGGCGCAAGGTTATCTTCAGCAGTGATAATTCTACTGTGCTTCATATCGGGGCTTGATTTTTAATTCCTGTACGTCGGCAAGCCCCTTTGCAAATGTTTTGAAGCTTTCGTCATCTAAGAAAAATTAGGTAGCTTTGGGTTAAAGATATATACATGACCTATACTGACAAACATATCGTTGAGACTTATTCTGGTCTTTTTGAAGGGTTAAGTTCAATAAGTAAAATCGAACTGATTGAAAGTCTTTCAAAATCGTTAAAAGCCGATAAAAAGCACAGGGAATCCAGTTTTTACAAATCTTTTGGTGCATTTGCTTCCTCTATGTCTGCGAAGGAAATAATTTCTGACATTAAACTAAACCGTAAATTCAGGAAGAAAGAAATCAAATTCTAATGCAATATCTGCTCGATACTAATACTTGTGTTTTCTTTCTCAGAGGTAAACTTAATTTAGACGAGATAATCAGGAACAAAGGAATTGATAACTTTTATATTTCAGAAATCACTGTCGTAGAATTACGCTTTGGTGCCGAAAATAGCGACAACCCTGCTAAATCTCATAAAGCTGTCGATGCTTTCTTAAATGGACTGTCTATTATTCCAATCTTTGGTTGTATCAAACGTTATGCTAAGGAAAAAGTACGTTTGAGAAAGCTAGGCAAGCCTATCAACGATGAATTTGATCTACTTATAGGTGTTACCTCGGTTGAAAACAAACTTACACTGGTAACTGACAATACCAAACATTTCGAAAACATCTCCGGTATCAAACTTGAAAACTGGTTCAAACGTAATTAGCACTTCCGCCAATTGGGTTTTGTGGCAACTTCGGCAGGACAAACAAACTTCAGTAGCATCAGCTACAATCACCTCAACCTGCCTGCAGCTATAAGTGTAACCGGAAAAGGAATAATTGACTGTATTTATGATGCAGCAGGTAAACTGGCTACCATCAGCAGTATATTAAGAAAGCTAATAAAAATACGATAACCGTGTTGAATATTTTTGCTTCCGACGGAAGAAATCTCTTATTGATTCCCGCTTGTCGAGTGACAAGGAGGGGGCGTTCTAATATTAGGCGGCTTTTATTTTGAAACAGAGGGAACACCCACGGAGGTAGAAGATTGCTTTGCTCAAAAATGAGATTGGGAGTTTGAATATTAGCCCCGTAATTTAGCAGTGTTCGCCGCTGGCTTGCGGACGTTTTTTAGAACAGGGTCAGAAGTAAAAAATATGTTCTTTAATGCGGTAAGTTTTTTTCCCAATAAGCAAAATCTTTCGCTTTAAGGTATTTAACCCATTCGTTCCTGTCCTTTATGAAAATTCTTGCAACAGTGGCTTCTCTTTTATAAAAATCATATAGGCAAAGATTTGCAGCCCAATCTGTATTTTCATTTTTTAAGAGAGCCATCCAATCGCTTTTGCACAGCTTCTTAAGTTCCATCTTAATTGAATCAGCAAGTTCTAAATCGACAAGAAATTTTGTCAATTCAACTTTATTTGTATCAACCAATTTATACCCAATTATCCTTTCGCTATCCTTAATGGAGGTATTACTAATTAACGATTTTTGTTGTCCCAAAGCCGGTTGAAAAAAACATATTAGTATAATTACCAATAATTTACTTCTCATGGTGCTAACGTTTAATAATATTTATTGATTTCGAATAGTATTTCGTATATCTTGAGCCTGTTGTTTATAATGTTTAATCGCATCTTCTCCGGCATGTGGTCCAGCAGCAATTGTTTTAGTTGATTCTTTAATTTCGTTTAATACATCTTGCTTTACTTTCTCAATCTTTTGAGGATCGCCATTCGCTTCAATCATGCCTGTCTTATAATGACTTGCTGCTATTAATGTACCAAGACCTTCTGAACCTCCCAATGGTGTTCCTGTTTCATACGCAACAGCAATTTGATTAAGTATTCCATTATTTTCTATATCAACTATACTTTTTGCGTAATTCTCATTATTTCTCAATTCCTCTGCTCTACTTGTTTCATTTCCTACCCCATTTTTAAAATCTGCTTGAACTCCATCTATTTGAATTCCATAAATCATATTGGTCACTTCATGAGAAAGATCAACAATATTGGTTTTACGATCATTAGTGTTCGTTATCGTGATTCCACCTCGATAACCTGGTTGAGTTCCATAGCTTATAAATTGATTAACATTTTCTAATGTTATTCCAGCAGTACGCATCATTCCAGAGAATGTGGCTGATGTTTCCTTTAACCTCCTTACTACATCAACTATTGGCTCTCCTGGTTCCCTACCATCTTTGTCATCATACCTAATTGGATTATCTAGCGCATAGGTATAAGGTGACCATTCTGGATACTTTTCTGACTTAGGATCAACTGTCATCCACCTCCCAATCTGCCCATCATACATCCTCGCCCCATAATCACTCCACTCCAGCCCACTACCATCGCTAAACTCATTGCTTTGCTTCTCCTTACCATTGTATTGATATATATTTTGAAGTGTACCTGCGGCCTTAGAAGATATCCCCGCCATTACTAACCCGAACGGATATAAACTTTACCGCTGTAATTTGGCTTCCATTGGGCTCTCTAAAGGAAAAATATCAAAGAGCTTTTGTATAATAAATATACGATAACTATTGTAATGTTTTGCGGTTCGGAGAGTCCTCGTTTTTAGTAAAATAAAGTAGCATACTTTATGCTGTTTCCCGATGGTCATCCGCAGGACTCGATGAAGAGACACAGGACGGCGGAACTAACGGGCTTAGGGGCTGCCTTGCAGGCGAATAGGGAACACACAAGCCGAAAAAAAGGAGCTATGCTATTTTTTAATGCCCTTTAATTACATGCTGTTGACGTCTTCTATAATTATAAGCTTTAATGGGTCCTTTATAGTATCAAAAACAAGTAAGATCATTGCGGACTTACACACACACAATGAATGGAGGCTTACGAAACAGGCTATCATCATTGGTGTATCAAAAGAGCTGATTGGCAAATATGAACATGGCGATGCCGTGCCGTCCATTTATGAAGCCAAAAAAATGATGATGCTTTTGAAGTGTCTATGGATTATTTAGTTTATGGAGGTGTCAACTTTGCTTTTGCTAAAGAAAATCTTAAATGCTGGCAGGATATTAAGAAGCTGGATGATGCCACTAAAGACAAACTCTACTTTGTTATTGATAACAATGTACAAAACATTAAAGCTAAAAAAGCAAACGTTTCGTAAAATGATGAATGGAGCATTACCAATATTGTGATACTACCTAACTTTCTCTTTGTAATATTTATGAAACTCTACTAAATCTTCCCTTGTAAAAAAAAGAAAACCATGAAATGTGGCTTTTGAATGAATCTTTACGTTCGTATTTTCTACCATGAAAGCTATTGAATTTGAGCAACATGAAATTGTGTCGCTTGAATAAATTTTAGCGGCAGAATCCAATATATTTAGATGCTTTAGAAACTCATTTTTGATTTTATCATTGCCTAAAATTTTGCTATTACGACAAGCAAAAAGAAACACTAATGAAATTAATATAAAATTGATTTTCATTTTCAATTTCCTTTTAAAACTGGTTTTATAC
>JBBKXU010000135.1:0-21804 GCA_037969645.1 Ferruginibacter sp.
ATAAACTCCAGTGTGCCCAATAAAGCAGGGTAGGGCATACGTACGTAAGCTTTAGAAATCTCAATCTGCTCTATATTCTCATGAATTTCTTCTAAACTGTCAGTATGACTGGCAAATTCTTCCAGCTTATTATGCAATTCTTCTTTTAATGTAATGTTTATCTGGTTTGCTCTTTTTGCTATTATGGCAATAGATTCATACAGATTACCGGTTTTTTCTTTAATGTCGGATAATTTTTTAGGTTCAACAACGCTGCTTGTATTAGCGCTTAGCTGACGTCTGAGTTTGCTCATATTTTATAGCTTTAATTTGATTTTGACTTAATGTACTATAGCTTTCGGCTTCTATTAATAATTTACTTTCGGGATAACGATCCACAAAATCCTGGTACTCTTCTGTTACTTTTTCATAACGCTCAATCTGCTTATCAAGTATACTCAGTTTAGCAAATTTATAATAAGCTTTAACCGATTTCAATTTGTATTCTTCGCCTTTGGCAGATTCAGGATAGTTATTGATCAGGTTAGTAAACGCAAGCGCTGCAGCACGGAACTGGGCCATATTAAAATACAATTCTGCTGCACGGTATTCTTTCTTCTCCAGTTTGGCCCTGCACTTATCAATAATGTCAGATGCATCTTTGTTACGTGCCGAACCCGGGTGCGTATTGATAAAGGTCTGCATCATTCCCATGGCCCTTATGGTATTTACCTGCTCAAGCTCCACTTTGGGAGATTGCATGTAAAAGCAATAAGAACGCATATAATCAACCTCCTCGGCATTCTTACTGTTAGGAAAAACCTCTAAGAATCCTTTAAACAAGCTTTCTGCGTCGGCGTAACTCTTCATATGGTAAAAGCAATAGGCATCTTTAAAATACAGTTCTTCAAATTTTAAAGTACCCTTAAATACCGGAAAAAGCTCTTCGTACAATTGCTGGGCTATTTTATACTTGCCCTTGCCGTAATACTCATCAGCCATCTTAAGTTTATACTCGTAATCCTTGCTTTTAATAACCTTGTTATACTTATTGCAAGATGATACCAGTAACACTAAAAAAGCCGAAGCAAGAAATAATTTAATTATTCTCATAAAGGACGCAAAATTAACGTAAATAACTCAAAAATGCCGCTAAATATACAAATTGCCTAAAAACTACAGTTAATGATTTGATAAAGAACGCTTTTGGGCTTTAAAACAACAGCCCTCCGACAATCGGAGGGCTGTAAATCTTAAACTTTATTAGCTATTAATTACACTTAACATCCACAGAGTTCTTATCTCCCGGAGTACCAACTTCACAAGAAGTTGAAATTCTGTCGGCGCTGATATTCTCTCTTTCAATCAAGTAAATCTTAATTGTTTCTAACCTCTTCTGGCAATTAGCCTGAGAAGCTTTAGAAGCTTCAGGATAACCAAGTATGTTAACATTACAATTTGGATTAGCTCTCATTTTTTGAGCAACTGTAGCAAGCATCGCTTTATTATCGTTTGATAAACCGCTCGTATTGCCTTTATAGATCAATGTTGGGTAATCGCAAGGGCAAGTTTTAGGAGTTTCTACTATATCTTTTCTAGGTTTATCGCAACACTCAGGATCAGGACATTTACCAACACCATCAGCATTAACAGGCTGACATTCTGTAGGCGTAATCTTTTGCTTATCCTTACAATCTGGTACACCGTCACCATCAGTATCTAAAGTTACACCGTGTGTATCAACCGGGCAGCCAGCTGGTGTATTAGGCTCTCTGTCTAAATGATCACAAACACCGTCTCCGTCTGCATCGTTGCAATCGTTAGGCGGTATCTTAACATTGCGGTGGTTTCTTAACTCGTCATAGGCATAATCCAAAGGATTAACCCACCATAAAGGCTCAACAGCTCTTCCACCCAGGTTTACGTTTAAACCTATAGAAGCATAGTTATACGAATCAAAGTCACGGGTTAAAGCAGCATCACCCCAAGCATGTTCCTGCCAGCGCTGACCGTCTAATAAATCTGTTTTTACAAAAGTCCACCTGTCTTCAATAGCGAGGTTTACTCTTTTACCCAACCTGATGGCAACACCAGCCAGTACCGTACCGGAAGGCTTTACAGTATTGTCATTAAAGATAGGCCTGCGGGTACCTTCGGCTTCGCCAGCTGTTTCAAAGGTCTTATCCATTCCAGCTTTTAAATCCTTCAAAATATCTTTACGTTGTGCATAGGTACCTGGACCATATTTATTAAATGTACTGGTAAATAAATCTCTGTAATTGTTTCCATTAGCATCTAATGCGTTAACCATGGTTTTAAACACAGAAACACCTACACCACCACCACCATAAATAACGATGCCGGTTTTTTGCTTATGAAAACGGATATTGTTTAAAGTAACAATTCCTTGCAGGCCAAGATCCTGCAATTTGGTTTGATAGCTGTAATAAACAACATCAGGATTTGCGGCAGTTCCTCCGTCATGATCTGTGTAAACAGTAAGTCCGGTAGTTGCAGCATTCTTCAAAGCATCTGGTGCAAAATAACGTTGACCTGCAGGCAGGTTTTTATTATATGCCGGATTCTTTAAAAAGTTCTGAGCCATGTTATAGTTTAACCCCTCTCCTTTAGCATTTAAATATTGTAACCTAACAGAAAAAACATAGCCGAATGCTTTACGGATATGTGCTTCAAAATTCGGGAATGTAAAAGGCGTTACAGATACATCACTACTAACAGTGAACATACCAATTGAAGCACCTATTTCCCACATATTACGAGGTTTTGCAGGGAAGTTATAAGAACCATCCCAAAACCTGTTTTGTTGTGCCATTTTTTTCTTGGAGATTACTGAGGAGTCGTAAACGCTACCAAATCCACCTACCTGTGCACTTACACCCGTTGCTAGGAATAGAAATAATATCCCTAACAAGAATTTGTACTTTTTGCTTACCATAATTTGTTAATTAAGAAAATTTTCAATACGTATTTGATAATATTACAGCAAAAATATCAATTACAGCCTAATAATCAAAGTTTTTTATTATTTATTTGGGCTATATCTAAATATTTGAACTTTTATATGTGGCAAGACACGGTTATTAGTATTTTCGTTGCACTCAGCGGAAATTAATTTAGTCGTTTTTTTGCTGATATAAACTTACCTGCAAAGCATCATATGGATTTTATTTATAAAATAATTGGACCAGAGCTTAAAACTTTTGAAAAGAAGTTTGCGGAGGCTGTTAAAAGTGATACTTCATCCCTTGATATGATTATGAAGTACATCATAAAACGTAAGGGAAAACAGTTAAGGCCGATGTTTGTTTTTTTGAGTGCCAAACTTCATGGCGAAATAAATGAAAGCACATACAGGGCAGCTGCCTTGGTTGAACTTTTACATACAGCAACGCTGGTGCATGATGATGTTGTTGATGACTCACTGGAACGTAGAGGCTTTTTTTCAATTAATGCATTATGGAATAAAAAAATTGCGGTACTTGTTGGCGATTATTTACTTTCTAAAGGACTGCTGCTTGCTACAAGCAATAACGATTTCAGGCATTTACACATACTTTCCGATGCCGTAAAACAAATGAGCGAAGGTGAACTACTTCAATTACAAAAAAGTAGAAAACTGAATCTTGATGAAGATATTTATTTTGAGATTATTCGTAATAAAACAGCATCGCTGCTCTCCTCAGCTTGTTCTGTAGGGGCTTTCAGCGCAAGTAAGGATGAAGATGTTACTGCTAAAATGAAAGTCTTTGGCGAAAAAGTAGGAATTGCTTTTCAAATTAAAGACGATCTTTTTGATTATGGAAAAGATGATATTGGCAAACCAACCGGCAACGATATCAAAGAGAAAAAATTGACGCTACCTTTAATTTACACATTGAATAAAGTACCTGCTGCAACAAAAAGAAAACTGGTTTATATCATCAAGAATGAAAATAAAGACCCGCAAAAAGTAAAGATTGTTATTGATGCAGTTGTTGAAGCCGGGGGTATAAAATATGCATCAGAAAAAATGAATGCTTATAGAGATGAGGCTTTAGATATTTTAAATAGCTTCGCCGAAAGCCCCGTGAGAAAAGCGCTGGAAGATCTGGTGCGCTTTACAACTGACCGTAAATATTAGCATGGAGAAAAGATGGAAAATATTACAGGCTGATAAAATTAAAACCGATGCACTACAGCAATCGTTAAAAATCAATCCTTCGCTATGCGGCATATTGGTTGAGCGGGGTTTTGATGATTTTGATAAGGCTAAACAATATTTCCGGCCTCAATTAAGTGACCTGCACGATCCCTGGCTGATGAAGGATATGGACAAAGCCATACAGCGTATCCTTACTGCTTTTGAAAGAAAAGAAAAAATACTCGTCTTTGGCGATTACGATGTAGATGGCACCACCTCGGTTGCCAGCATGTATAAATTTCTTTGTAAGATTTACGAACCATCGTTTTTAGATTTTTATATTCCACACCGGTACAGAGAAGGCTATGGTATAAGCAAAATGGGAATTGACTTTGCGAAAGAAAATAATTTTTCTTTGATTATTTCTCTCGATTGCGGTATTAAATCTGTTGATTTAATTGCTTATGCAAAAGATGTAGGTATTGATTTTATCGTTTGCGATCATCATTTGCCGGATGAAGAAATTCCTGCAGCTGTCGCTATCCTCAACCCCAAACAAAAAGATTGTAATTACCCATTCAAAGAACTTTGCGGATGTGGCGTTGGTTTTAAATTAATAACTGCGCTATCAACCCAACTAAATATTGATGAAGAACATTACTACTGTTATTTAGATTTAGTGGCAGTAGCTATTGCCGCTGATATTGTACCCATGACCGGCGAAAACAGGATACTGGCTTATTACGGCTTGGAAAAAATAAACAGCAACCCAAACCATGGTATAAAAGCCCTAATTTTATTAGGAGGAATTCAAAATAAATTATCTATTAATAATGTGGTTTTTGTAATTGCCCCTCGGGTTAATGCTGCAGGGCGTATGGATGACGCAAAAAAAGCAGTACAATTATTTATTGAAGACAACTACGAAAAAGCATTTGAATTCGCAGAATTGCTTCATAGCGATAATACCGACCGCAAAGAAGCCGATAGCAGCATTACGGCAGAGGCGTTGGAACTAATAAATACGGATACTGCATTACAAAATAAAAAAACCACTGTTGTATTTCGGAAGCACTGGCACAAGGGTGTAGTTGGCATTGTGGCCAGCCGGCTAATTGAAACTTATTACCGCCCCACGGTAGTACTTACACAAAGTGGCGATGTAGCCGCCGGCAGCGCCAGAAGTGTGCCGGGTTTTAATTTATACGAAGCAATACACGCTTGCCGGGAATACCTGCTGGGTTATGGCGGCCACTTTGCTGCTGCAGGAATGTCCCTACTACCTGAAAACGTTGAAGCCTTTACCAATAAATTTGAAGAAGTAGTTTCTGCCACTATCCCCGAGCATTTGTTAATACCTGAAATTATCATTGATACTGAAATAGATTTTAAAGATCTTAATCAGAATTTTTACAACATTATTACGCAGATGGAACCATTTGGACCTGAGAATATGCGGCCCGTTTTTGTAGCAAAAAATGTACAGGATACTGGCTATTCTAAAATTGTAAAGGACCTTCACTTACGTTTTGTGGTAAAGCAGGATGGTTTTTCATTTACAGGAATTGGCTTTAACCTGGCTCACAAATTCCCGCTGCTCAAAAAACCATTTGACCTGGTATTTACGCTTGATGAAAATGAATGGAACGGTAATGTAAGCTTGCAGTTAAAAGTAATTGATCTACGTAGCAGCCAATAATGAAATTCATCACCTATATAAGATATTTTTATTTCCTGCTTGATAACTGGGATTTTAAAATTGCCTGGTATATGATAAAGCAGGAGCTAAAAGGTGAAAGAAAATACAAAATAAATACTACCGGAGCCGACGAATTGGATAAACTGGAAGAATTGGGTATTGATCTTTCGCATGCCACCATTTACATGCCGGTGAGTTATTATTTACTGGAAGAAATTTTTCAGCAACTACCATCAACTCACCGAAATCATTTTTTAGATTTGGGTTGTGGCAAAGGAAGAGCGCTGTGTATGTCTGCCCATCAGGGTTTTAAGCAGATAACGGGGTTAGACTTATCAAAAGACCTGTGTGACATTGCAATAGAAAATCTTAATAAAACCAAGTTAAAAATACGTTCCTTTGAATTTAAAGTAATTAATAACGATGCTTTCTATTTTGATATCCCTGATGATGTGGATTGTATCTTCTTATTCAACCCATTTGATGAAATTATTATGAGCGCAGTAGTAAATAATATTTTTGAAAGTCTGCAAAGCAATCCCCGAAAACTAAAAATCATTTACGTTAATCCCTTGCACAAGGAATTATTTTTAAAAGCAGGTTACAAACAAACCTGGTACAGTATAAAGATGAAATATATTGAAGCGGTAATACTAGAAAACTAAAAAGCTGTTGGTTAAAACCAACAGCTTTTTTATAACATCTCATAATTTTTTAGCTCATCAACTCCACACTTCTGTTTATGAAACTTGTTAGGCTGTTTCCTTTTAATAATCCTTGTGATAACAAGGCAAGATCTGCTAAGTTATGTACTACTTTCTCCTGCTTTTCTTTAGCGGCTTCAGCAAGCACAGTCTTATAAATTGCATGATTGCCATTTACAGTTAAAGTAACTTCATCGGGCATGTTAGCATAAAAAGCCCCCATACCTCCTTGCATTGCAGCCATATCTTTCATACGGCGCATAAACTCGGGCCGTGTTGCAACAACAGGTGGCGCTTCGGCGCTTAAACCCTTTATCTCTACCGATACATTCACTTCGGGATTTTTAACCGCAAACAGATCTTTCAGTATGGTTTCATCATCCTTACTCAACACACTGTCTCCTCCCTCTTGCTTATCTATTAAGTTATCAACGATATCGCTGTCAACACGTACAAACTGCACATTCTCCCACTTCATTTCCATCTGGCTTAAAAAGCCGTTGTCTATAATCGTTTCGAGCTTTACAACAATATAGCCTTTGTCGGCAGCCTGTTGAATGTAAGCATCCTGCTGAACCGGATTGGTAGTATATAAAATTACCAGTTTGCCATCTTTATTTTTTTGCAGTGTTTCCGTTGCTATTCTGTATTCCTCAAGCGTATAAAACTTGCCATCTTTACTGTCTTGCAGAATATGGAATTTATTCGCCTTTTCTAAAAACTTATCATCAGTCATCATACCGTACTTAACAAACAGACCAAGGCTCTCCCATTTTTCTTCAAACTGCTTACGGTCGCTTTTAAATATCTCTTCTAATTTATCCGCTACTTTTTTGGTGATATGAGAATTGATCTTTCGCACATTCGGATCGCCCTGTAAATAGCTACGGCTCACGTTCAATGGAATATCCGGACTGTCAATTACGCCATGCATCAGCATTAAAAACTCCGGTACAATTTCTTTAACCTCATCGGTTACGAAAACTTGGTTACTGTATAATTGAATTTTGTCTTTTTGTATTTCGTAGCTCTGCTTTATTTTAGGGAAATATAAAATACCTGTAAGATTAAAAGGATAGTCCACATTTAAATGAATCCAGAATAAAGGCGGTTCGCCAAAAGGATATAATTCTTTATAAAAATTCTGATAATCTTCGTCGGTTAATTCATTGGGCTTTTTTGTCCAGGCCGGTGTGGGATTATTTATTTGCTTTGCTTCTCCTGTTGGGTCTTCGGCAAAGAAGATAGGAATTGGCAAAAACCGGCAGAATTTTTCCAGCACAGTACTAATCCTGGAAGGCTCCAAAAACTCTTCGCTCTCAGCATTCAGGTGCAATACAATATCGGTACCCCTGTTTTCTTTCTCCACATCTTCCAAACTAAATTCAGGGCTTCCGTCACATTCCCAACGAACAGCTTTGCTACCATCTTTAAAACTTTTAGAAATAACTTCCACCTTGTCGCTCACCATAAATGAGCTGTAAAAACCAAGGCCAAAATGGCCAATGATATTTGCTTCATTCTGCCCTTTGTATTTTTCTAAAAATTCTTCTGCTCCACTAAACGCCACCTGGTTCAGGTATTTGTCAATTTCTTCTTCCGTCATACCTATGCCGGTATCAGAAATAGTCAATGTCTTTTTTTCCTTGTCTATTTTAATCTCAATTTTTAAATCGCCCAGTTCGCCTTTGGCCTCACCGATAGATGACAATGTTTTCAACTTTTGGTTGGCATCAACTGCATTACTTACCAGCTCACGTATAAAAATGTCATGTTCGCTGTATAAAAATTTCTTGATTATAGGGAAAATGTTCTCGGTTTGTACCCGTATACTGCCTTTTTGCATAGTTTGCTATTTTTTTAATGGAGGGTGCAAACATAGTACCAACAGCATTTTGCTGTCAGCTTGGCACGTAAATATGACTTAATGTGGAATTCAATTGCCTATAAGGGCAGATAACTAATTACATCACTTTGACCAGCTTCACATTTTTCTCCTGTACCACAATTGTATCCTTTGGCAATAAATTACTTTCTATATTTCCTTTATTGATATTGAAACGGTCAACGGTGCCCAGCAGGCAACTACCTGTTGAACCGGGATAATTCCAATATGTATTAGTTACCATAGTAATCATGGGTAAATTAAGTTCTTCATTGATTACTTGAATAGCGAATCTGGGGACCAGATATTGAATCATTAAATTATTAGCGGGAACATTAACGAAATAAGAAACAGGTTTTATTTTGTTTACGAAACCGGTAATGGTATCACACCTGGAAGGTCCAAACGGAGGCGGATTTATTTGAGTATGCGTAATAATTGTATCCAACCGCTGTAAGGTCCATTCTCCAGGTGAAGTCAGCGATTTTTTTGTGTAGAAAATATCCGGATGTAACGAAACCTTAAAGCTCACTGAATCATCATTTCCAAATGTCAGCTTCTGTATCGTATCAGTTACCGTTTGCGTAGCAGCAGTGCTAAAAAAAGCAGTATATCCAAACCTCGCCAGATATGGGTTGATAATAGCAGGGTCGGTAATTTGCCGATTTTGTACATACATTACCATCGGTTTTAGCTGAACCGTCATTTCCGTTTGAAACTTTCCTTGCATAACCAAAGAATTGCCACCCGGAGAGCCGGTATCTACTTCTTTTTGGCATGCAGTAAATGCAAAAATTAAAATGAAGAGTGGCATTATTTGTTTCATCAGTATAGTTTTTAGTGTATAAACCATATTCGAATATAGCATATTAATTCTATATAAAAATCAAGGCTTCCATTTTGGAAGCCTTGATTAACAAAAATTTTATACCACATTTTATTTGATCATAAATACTTCAGAGTCATAAAAATCAGGGCTTCTGATCATTAAGAAATAACTGCCCGGTGTTAAATAAGCCGGCACAATAAAATTATCATCAATGAAATTAGCACCTACTATTAACTCACGCTGGAACACCAGTTGCGCTAGTGCATTAACTATCTGTATTTGATAATGACCTGGCTTAATATTCTTGTATGTATAATGCAAATTAGTACCACGCAGAATTGGATTTGAGTAGATTACAAAACCTGTTGGAATGCTGGTCATGGTAAATGTTTTTTCTATACCATAAGTTGTGCCGCCGCTATTAACAGCGTATGCCTTGTAATAATATGTGGCACCCTGCACTAATCCATTCAAAGTAGCAGAGAAATTTCCACCACTAATATTTGTAGAGGCGATCTTTATACCCTGGCCATTTGCCAATCCGCTGATGCTGCTGTATTCGATACCATAACCTGTTACAGGACTACAACCTGTACCGATTACTGTACCGGCCAGCGTTATCGAATTTGGATTATGAATAGTTGAATTTCCTGTAGCCACCGCAGGCGCAGTATTAACACCGATACCGCTGGCAGCAACATTTATAGAAACCGAAGCACCGCCGCCGCTTACTACAATATTACCGGCGTAAACCAGTACTGCCACCGGAGTAAACTTCACAAAAATTGTTTGTGAATAAGGCCCTGCCGGATGCGTAAGACTTAACGATGCTGTATATGTTCCACCCGCTGTAGTGGAATATGTGAAGCCGGCTAGCGCACCTACATTTATGTTAGCCGCTGTAACAGCTGTGCTGTTTATTACAAATGAATTAGGATCTGTAGTTGAATTAATACAATTGGCACCAAAGCCAGTAAGTGTTGTTGCAGTTAATACAGGAGCTGCTGTTGTGAATGTACCTTGATTTCCATAAGTGGTACCTCCTGCATTGGTTGCATAAGCATGATAATAATAAGTGGTACTTAATGTTAGGCTGGTTAAAGCAGAACTGAAATTAATGCCGCTTAAATTAGCTGAGGCAACTGCTATTCCTGTTCCGTTAGGAAACCCATTAGTCGTACTGAACTCGATACCATAAGTGATTAAGGCGGAACACCCAATGGATGAAATGGTACCTGCAACAGTTGCAGAAACCTGCGTAATCGCACTAGCTGTCCCGCTGGTAACAGAAGGAGCTGTATTAACGCCTGCACCGGTTACCGATCGGTTAACCGTTGGAGCACCGCCACCGCCAACAGCAATATTGCCATTGTAAGATTGTACAGCAGTTGGTGTAAACCGCACAAATATTTGTTGTGAGTATCCACCGGCAGGATGGGTTAAACTTAATGATGTTGTATAAGTTCCGCCCGATGTGGTTGAATAAGTGAACCCTGCCAAAGCAGCAACAGTTACATCAGCTGTTGTAAGGTTTGTTCCGGTAATCGTAAAAGAGTTTGGCCCCGCTGTTGTGTTTAAACAAACATTTCCAAAACCTGTAATTGCCGATACTGTTAATGCAGGAGCTGTGCCAATGGTGACAAAATTTTGTTCTGCACCATAAGCTGTTCCTTGCGTATTGGTTGCATAAGCATGATAGTAGTAAGTTGTACTGGCAGTTAAGCCTGTAAGCGCTGAACTGAAATTAATACCACTTAAATTGGTTGATGGCACAGCCAATCCGGTTCCGTTAGGGAATCCAATTGTTGTACTGTACTCAATACCGTATGCCGTTACCGCCGAACAACCGATTGAAGGTAATGTGCCTGCTACAGTTGCTGTTGTAGCTGTTATTGCAGACGCTGCACCCGAAGTTACAGTAGGTATTGAATTAACACCAGCACCTGCTGCTGCAACGTTAATTGACGGTGCACCGCCACCAGCTACAACTATATTACCACTATAAGATTGCACAGCAGTTGGAGTAAACCTCACAAATATCTGTTGCGAAAACGATCCGCCTGGCTGTGTTAAGTTTAAAGTAGTTGTATAAGTACCACCCGATGTGGTTGAATATGTAAACCCTGCCAAAGCAGCAACGGTAACATTAGCTGCCGTTAGTGTAGTACCTGTTATTGTAAAAGAATTAGGGCCCGCAGTAGTGTTAATACAAACATTACCAAAGGCTGTTAATGCTGTTGCAGATAAGGTTGGCGTGGCCGCACCGCAAACATTAAATGGAGATGCGGTATTTCTTGGAGTTGGCAGTCCTGCTGTAAAATCTGCCGAATTATCATTTGTATCTGTACAACCGTTAACGGCACGGTGAACCGCGTTTGTGTTGCTCGGTGCAGGTGCCGGACCTGTACCTTCAAAACAATTGGCTGCTGAACCAAACCCTACAAAATCAATTATCATAGAACCAGTAGGACATGTACCTGAAAGGCCTGTTGTATTATTTACTAATGCTACTTTTCCGGCTGTAGAAGCAATAGCAATTGTACCAATAACGTCTGGTGTTGGCAAGGGTATTGTACCACCCGTACCAGCCGCTTGCTGTATAAGATAATACTGACCTGGCGCTATTGAAACGCTTGTTAAATCAGTTTGTGCCCAGCTGCTACCAGTAGAACTGGCATACTGTACCGACCATCCACTTAAGTTTGCAGTCGTATTTCCTCTGTTAAACAACTCAATAAAATCATTCGTGTAAGTAGAGCCGGCGTTTCCACCACCACCGTAAACCTGACTTATTACCACGCTTGTTGTTGGTGTAGAAGAGCCGGTTGTAAAACTCAGCTCTGTACCATAAGCTGTACCTGCCGCATTGGTGGCATAAGCATGATAGTAATAAGTTGTGCTGGCAGTTAATCCTGTAAGTGCCGCACTGAAATCAACACCACTCAAATTAGTTGATGGCACGGGAGCTCCGCCTCCATTAGGGAAACCTAAAGTTATGCTGTACTCTATACCATAAACTGTTACCGGCGAACAACCGATCGAAGGTAGAGTACCTGCTACTGTTGCTGTTGTCGCTGTTATAGCCGATGCCGAACTCGAAGTTACGGTTGGTATTGAATTAACACCAGCGCCGGCTGCTGCAACATTAATTGCTGTTGCGCCACCACCGCCTACCGGTATATTACCACTATAAGATTGCACCGCTGTTGGGCTAAATCTCACAAAAATCTGTTGTGAAAATGCTCCGCCGGGTTGTGTTAAACTTAATGTAGTTGTATATGTACCACCCGATGTTATTGAATAAGTAAATCCGGCTAAAGCACTAACGGTAACATTTGCAGCTGTAAGTGCGGTACCTGTAATAGTAAATGAATTAGGACCTGTGGTAGTATTGATACAAACATTACCAAAAGCTGTAAGTGCTGTTGCCGATAATGTAGGCGTAGCAGATGCTGTAGTAAAATTTAATTCTGTACCATAAGCTGTTCCTTGCGTGTTAGTTGCATAAGCATGATAATAATATATAGTACCAGCCGCTAAGCCAGTTAGTGCCGAACTGTAGTTAATCCCACTCAAATTAGATGATGGTACTGCTGTTCCTGTTCCGTTAGGAAAACCTAAAGTTGTGCTGTACTCAATTCCATAAACAGTTACCGGCGAACAACCGATTGAAGGCAATGTACCTGCTACCGTTGCTGTTGTAGTTGTTATGGCCGATGCTGCACCAGACGTTACAGTGGGTATTGAATTAACACCAGCGCCTGCTGCTGCAACATTAATTGATGGTGCACCTCCCCCTGCTAAAGCTATATTTCCGTTGTACGATTGTACGGCTGTTGGCGTAAACCTAACAAATATCTGTTGCGAAAACGATCCGCCTGGTTGTGTTAAACTTAATGTTGCTGTGTAAGTACCGCCAGATGTTGTTGAATATGTAAATCCTGCTAATGCGCCAACGGTTACGTTAGCTGCCGTTAGCGTTGTACCTGTTATGGTAAAAGAATTAGGGCCAGCAGTTGTATTTATACAAACATTACCAAAAGCTGTTAATGCTGTAGCAGATAAAGTTGGTGTGGCTGCACCGCAAACATTAAACGTAGATGCAGTGTTTCTTGGAGTTGGCAATCCAGCTGTAAAATCTGCTGAATTATCATTAGTATCTGTACAACCATTAAGTGCACGGAGTACTGCATTTGTATTACTTGGCGCCGGCGTTGGGCCAGTACCTTCAAAACAATTGGCCGCTGTGCCAAAACCAACAAAATCAACTATCATGGCACCGGTTGGACATGTACCTGTAAGGCCGGTAGTATTATTTACCAATGTAACTTTCCCGGCTGTAGCGCTCATTGCTATGGTACCAATAACATCTGCTGTTGGTAGTGGCGTAGTACCACCAGCGCCCATTGCTTGCTGTATAAGGTAATATTGGCCAGGTGCTAATGAAACGCTTGATAAATCAGTTTGCGCCCAGGTAGAACCTGTAGAACTTGCATACTGAACAGACCAACCAGTTAAATTTATGGTTGTATTTCCTCGGTTAAACAGTTCAATAAAATCGTGGGTATAGGTAGAGCCGCCATTGCCGCCACCGCCATATACCTGGCTGATAACAACCTGCGATTGCGACTGATAAGATGCAAGTACTAATAAAAGTAGAATTATTTTTCTCATAATGAAAATTTGTCGTGTATTATAAATACCCGGATTATTCGAATTTTCCGGAAACCATTTAAAATATGGTTTCCGGAAAATGATATTAAAAGTTACTGCCTGGTTATTCTTATATCATCAACCTGAAAACTGGTTGTTCGGTTGCCTGTAGTGCCACCAGTATATTTAAATGCAATCCGGATAGTTTGTCCAGCGAAAGCAGCTAAACTAATATTACCAGTACTTACTGTTGAACTCCAGGTACTTGAGTTGGTTGTTGCTGTATTGCCGGGTATATTGGTTCCAGCATTAGTGACCTGTGTCCATGTAGCAGTATTTGGGTCGTTTCCGCCATTATAGTTGGTAGAAACGAATGCATGCATTGCAGTGGGGCCATTAGCAAACTGAAATGCAGTACTGAATGCAAACTGCGGAGTAATTCCAGCAGGTAAAGCAATTGGAGGCGTAATCATCCACGCTGTATCAAAACCTAACCCTGTTCCAAAAGCAGAAACTTTTACAGCCTTTCCTGTACTACCAAACACTGTATTCTTATACATAGCCGTTGCGTTAGGCGCTATATTCTTCCAACCTGGAAAAGCAAAATCATTATTATTATCGGCGGTTGATAAAGAAGAAAAATATTCTTCAAACAAATTGCATCGGCTCGCATTGAATTTTACATCCTCAACGCCGCGTAAGAGCAATTGCTTGGTAGATCCAAAAGTGGTGTATATCGCAACAACACTTCCATTTCCACCGGCAACTCTTGTAGCTGCAAAATTAGAATATCCACTGGTGCGTATAATTATCGTTTGTCCTGCACAATTTTTAATATCACGGTTTAGCGTGTTTTTATAAACTGATGTATCGGCATAAGTAACTGTGCTGTCAGCAAATTCATATCCATCTAACTGAATTAAAGAACCCAAATATTGATCCTGCATACTGGTACCCAATTGATTCTGTGTTACTACAAAAGGAACAACTGGATTATTGATAGAACCTCCCACAACATATTTGCTTATTAAATTACCTGGAATAGCCTCCATGGATGGTATACCTGCTACTGTCGCTTTTACACCCAATTGCATAGTTCCGTTGTAATCACTAATGCAAAGATCTTTACACTTGATAAAAATTCTGCGGCCAACCGGATAGTTGCCGTAAAGATTGGTTGCATCTAATAATATCTGCAAACCGCCCGTTTCATCTTGTATAAATATTTGTTTGTATAAATTTCCGCTTTTATCATCAGCAACTACAATACCTGTAATGACGATGTCCGAAGTAATGACATCATAAGCAGCTGCAGTTGTATGCAGTGCCTTAAGTGTTTTAATAGATGTATTGGCAACGATGTTTGGATCAGATGCTCCCGGAGGATTATCAAACGATTTTTTACATGCGCTGAATGTTACTGCTGTAGCAACCAGAAGAACCGCTGTCATTAATTTAAAAATCTTGTTCATACTGTATATTTTAAAAAGTTATTAACGAGTTTATTATTATATTAAAATCTAACGCCTACGCTTGCAAAGAAATTAGTACCATATGCAAAAAATCTTCTTTCAGGGAATTTATCTACATTCTTTGAACCAAAGTCAAAACGCAATTGTTCAAAGCCGCCCGATACTACATTTTGGTTGTTCAAAATATTATTCACACCAAGATTAAACACCAGGAAAGTTCTTTTCTTTAAACTGCTGAACTTCCGGTTCATCAACCATGAATAGCCCGCAAACGCATCCAACGTGTATTGCGTAGGCAACTTGGTTTGATCTATAATTTTACCCCACTGTTCACTTGATGGATCTATTCCTCCAACTGCTGCATCGGTACGACGAATAGGATTAAAATCGAGGTACATTTTATCGAAATAGTTGAAGTTCACATTCAAGAACCAAAACTTTGGTGAGCGATAATCCAAACCTATTGTGTAAGCTTCTTGCGGAGTTGGTACATAATAATTTTTAGAATAAACCACTTCATTCTTGCTTAATACTGCAGCGCTGTTATCGGCAGTTACTGTTGCCAATTGGCGGGTATTAAAATAGTGATTACCGATGGAAGCGGCTCCGGTTAAACTTAAACCTTTATATATTTTTGCTTCAACACCAAACTCCAAACCGCTGTTTATTTTGCCAATATTGCTGATGGCATAGTTTACAAAGTTGCGTAACTCATCGTGGTAAAAAGTAAGCACGTTAAGTTGGTTCTTAAACTGCGTGTAATATGCACTGGCTCTAATTTTAAGCCTTGGCGCATTCATTACATAACCAACTTCTGTTGTTAGTATTTCTTCCGACTTTAAATTTTCCTGTACAAAATCTCTTGTTCGTGGAGCCAAAAATGCATTTTCGAAAAATGGCGCTCTCGACATATAAGAGCCGTTTGCAAACAGGTAATTACGTCCGTCTATTTTATAGGTAACGCCGCCTTTAATAGACGAGTTATAAAAATTATACACGGTTGATTTCCCGAAAGAGTTCTCCTGAAACAAACCCGATTTAACATAGCCCTGGCGGAAGAAACTGGTATAAGAATGCTCAGACGCAATAAATATATCGAGCTTACGGAATTTAAATACGCCCTGCAACCAGATAGAACCTTTCTTAATATTAATATCATAATTATAACCAAACTTATCGCCTTTATATAAAATACGGTTTGGGTTATTCAGATCGTTTTGTCCGGCCGCAGCATTTGCAGGAAAATCTCTTTCTGCAAACTGGTTAACATCCACATAAAACTCACCACCCAACAAATCGTTAATGGCTTTATAGTAATTGTTTATTTGCGCCTGGTAAGTAATACCACCGCTAAAAATAATATTTTCGGTTATTGTACTGTTTAGTGTACTGTTAAAATTATATTTAGTTGTATTTATTACCCTGTCTTCCAGAATATAACGCGACCGGCGACCCGCTACATTATTACCAGCTATACCATTTGCATTTTTTATTACATCATAAGTATTGTAGTTGGTATTGTACAATACATCCCAGTTTATCTGACGCTTGTTTACATCGTTACGCATTTCATCTTCTAACTGTGCTCGATAAACGGGGTCTAATTGCCAGCTTGGCAAATACCGGTAATAATCGGGACGTGGATCAGCGGCATTATACCAATCTAATCCTGAAACACTTCTTTTACCGTAGGTTAAAGAACCTGCTGTTAATAAAGTTGTTTTATCAGATATTTTCCAATCGTGGGTTAACATACCAACAGGTTGAAAAGATTTTGCAATACTTGCATTTCTTTTCTTCCCATTTTGATAGCCCCAATAAGGGTTGTAATAATTATCATCGGCCAAATCAAGCATTTCTTTAACAGAAGCACCCTGGCGGCCACTTTCCGTTGGTGTTCCAAATACAGTTAAAGAAAGCAGGTGGCGATCGTTAAAACGTTTATCAGCGGCTACAAAAAACGACCAACCGTCGTAGTAAGTTCCTTCGCCATAACCTTCATCTGCCCAGCGACGTGAACCAGACAATGAAAACGCCCATCCTTTTTTATTCAATCCGGTAGAATGAGTTATCATAAGACGGTTATTGTAAGTTCGATTTGAAGCCGCGTAATTAATACTGGTTTGCTTGCGTTGATGCGAAGCTCTGGTATCAAAAAAAGTTGAACCTCCTATATCGCCATAGCCAAATGTTACTGGCTTTAAACCAATACTTGATTCCCGATTACGCATTACATCATTTAAACCACCCCACTGCCCAAAGGGTGTAAACCCGTTATCCAGGTTTTCCATAGGCACACCATTTATAAATGTGTTGAACTGATCTGAGTCGTAGCCCCTGATTCTAAAACGAACAGCGCTAAATTTAAAAGTTGCAGCATTTAAAAACGGATCTCTACCCGCACCTAATTGCGAAGAAATATTTTGAGCGCTTCCATCTTGCCCGTCGTTTTCATCGAGCGATATCACCGGAATATTATCCATTAAATTCGACTTAAGCATTTCAATCATCGAATCTCGAGCAGGTAACGAATCTGTCACCCCTGTTAACTGCGCTTTAGTTGAAATGGAAATACCAACTGAAACTACCAGCAATAACAAGCAAGGTCTAATTTTTAGCATAAAAATATTTTGTTAAAAAAGTCAGCAAATGTAGTGTTTTAATGGCTTTTTGAATCTAAAAACATAAGATTAACATTAAAATCATAGTCACATGATTTCAATCTGAATTGGTTAAATACCTTTGCTTCACATTTAAAACTAAACATGAATAAATTTACACTAGCTTTTCTTTTCGTAATCATTTCATTATCAACAGCTTACTCGCAAAAAGCACAGTACCGTGCGTCTATTATCGGTTTTTATAATCTTGAAAACTTTTACGATACGGTTAATAACCCACTGGTAGATGATGAAGAATTTTTACCCCAAAGCGAAAGACATTATAATACAAGAGTATATCTTGATAAGGTAAGCAGGCTATCTGAAGTTATTTCACAAATTGGTACCGATTTAAATCCGGATGGTTTGGCTTTGCTTGGTGTATCAGAAATTGAAAATGATACCGTTTTACATGACTTGGTTAAACACAAAAATTTAAAATCAAACAACTTTAAAATTGTTCACTATAATTCGCCCGATAGAAGAGGTATAGATGTTGGATTATTATACAACCCTAAATATTTTACTCCATTGTACAGTAAAAACCTGTTTGTGCAATTACCTGGTGGCTCTAAAGAATCGTTTTTTACCAGAGATATTTTATACGTAAAAGGATTGCTTGATGGCGATACTATTCATGTAATGGTTGGTCACTGGCCATCACGTTCGGGTGGCGAAGAACGGTCAGCACCTGCCAGAGCAGCCGCTGCAGGTGTTTGTAAAAGAGTGGTTGATTCGTTAATGGCCATAAACCTGCAAACTAAAGTACTTATTATGGGCGATTTAAATGATGACCCCATTAGTCCCAGTTTGACCAAAGTACTGGAGGCCAAAAATTCGACAAAAGGACTAAAAGAAGGCGGCCTTTACAACCCCTGGTACGATTTTTATAAAAAAGGAATTGGCACTATTGCTTACCAGGATAGCTGGGGCTTATTTGATCAGGTTGTTTTGTCGAAAGCCTGGCTGGATAAGGAACAGGCGGGATACCATTTTTACCAGGCTACTATTTTTAATAAAGAATTTTTGGTGCAGCAAACCGGAAAATACAAAGGCTATCCAAAAAGAACATGGGATGGTACTACGTACAATTATGGTTACAGCGATCACTTTCCGGTATTTGTGACGATGCTAAAGAAAGTGAATTAGAGTTTGTTGTTATTTTACTATCTCGATCTGGTCTTCTGTAAGCAGCGGCAGATTCTTAAACCGTAAAACAATATTACCCGTTGTTACCACATCTTTTTGGCAATAGGTAACAATACGTTCCAGATTTTTCTCTTTCCAATAAACATCACCAACCATACTTCCGTCAATATCATCTTTGGGCGATGGTACATTTAATGCAGCAGCCAAAAGTTTCAATGATGTATAATGTTTGTAATCGCCAAAGCGCCAATATTGAAAAGTATCAATCATATTGGTTTCCCAGGGTTTCATATTTTGAAAATCGAGGAAGGGAGGAAGCATCAGGCCGTTAATAAGTAGTCTACGGCAGATAAAAGGAATATCAAACTCCTTGATGTTGTGGCCGGTAAAACTCCATTTGTTATTGTTGGCTTCCATCTTTTGCAGGGCAGCAATAAATTCCTGCAACAGTATCTTCTCATCATCACCATAAAAAGATTTTAACCTGAGTTGATAAGTGGTGCCTTCTCTTTTAAAATAACCAACACTAATACAAACAACTTTCGAAAACTCGGCCATTACACCGGCACGCTGAGGGTAAAACTCTGCTGCAGTTACATTTTCGGGTAATTGGCGTTGTACTTTCTCTTCCCACAACTTTTTCCAGTCTTCATTCAGTTCATCAAAAGTTCCATGTTCTGATACCGTTTCAATATCAATTAACAACAGATTTTCTAATCGTATGTTTTGCATAGCGCTTGAATATGTATAACAAAATACGAATCTGTTTTAATATATGCAAGGAAGTTGATAGATAATATAGCTTTGCTGGTCTATTTGAACTATCTCCTAAAACGTAACCCCTACAAAAACCTGTATACTCTGGCTCTTCCAGCTTTGCCGGTTATCAATAGCGTTTAAATCTGTTAACCCAAGTTTATACCGGGCACCTAAGTTCACAAATGGTAACTGAATCCAAAGGCCACCAATTGCCGCCCACTCACCATTTTGATAAATATCGCCGCCAGTTTTCAGGCTGTCAACCGTTTGTTTAAGTAAGCCACCATAAGCAGGGCCTATCTGTAGTTTCACTCTTTTGCTGCTTCCTACATTTATATTAAGTAGAACAGGCACTTCTAAATAATTCAGTTTTGATTTTTTCTGGCTACCGCTTCTAAAGAGGTCATCGTAAATATCGTTAGCATCATTGCTAAACTCCGATGAAGTTTGCACAAAATTTACCTCGGGCTGCAATCCAAATCTGCTGCCGAAGTTAAATTGCAGAAAAGCACCTGCTTGAAAATTAAAATTAAATCCTTCCTTATACGACTTGCCGGTTATTTTATTAATATTTACACCTCCCTTGGCACCAAAGCGGAAAAAATTTTCATGATCTCCTTCAACCCTGTTGCGTTGAGCAAAAGATGTAGTTGATATTATAAGAAGAATTGGAAGCAGGAGTTTTTGCATGAGTTTGTTTTTGTTAGGATATGATTATGTAGCCAAGATTATGCCAGATATAATACAGGCATTAATCTTGTTAATCAAAATATCAATTGCAGTTAATTAAAATTACCTTCCCCAATGCCCCGGTATCCAAACCCAGCCGCCTCTTTTGGGTTTTGGTTTCCATCTTCCCTCAATCCAACGGTGGTTTCGGTTTGGTGGCGAAGCCCAATATCCTGGGCGATACACTTCTTTTCCGCCTTTCTTAATGTACCCGGGTCCTATCCACACAAATGTAGGATTAGGCGCAGTGGGTTTTTCAACAACCACAGGCGTTGGTCTTTCGGTAACAAAAACGCGGTGACAACTTGATAATGTGGCTAATACAACTATTAAACTGATGGCAATATATTTTTTCATATTAGTAAGTTTTCACTAACTAAATAAAAAAACATGCCAAAGTTTACATAAAACAAAAACCCCATCCTTTTCAGAATGGGGTCTTTTATTTCTAACAGCTATTTGCTAAAAGCTAACAGCTTGCTTTATTACTCTTCTATCTTCACTTTACCTTTCTGCTTAGCGATCACTTCTTCTGCAATATTATTTGGTGCAGGAGCATAATGACTAAACTCCATGGTTGAAGATGCACGGCCGCTCGATAATGAACGCAATTGCGTTACATAACCAAACATTTCGCTCAATGGCACTTTGGCTTTAATAACCTGTACACCATGTTTGCTATCCATACCTTCTAACATTCCACGACGACGGTTTAAGTCACCGGTAACATCACCCATGTACTGGTCTGGCGTTAACACCTCAACCTTCATGATTGGCTCAAGCAAAACTGGTTTTGCTTTACGGCCAGCTTCACGGTATCCTTGCTTAGCACAAAGTTCAAAACTCATCGCATCACTATCCACCTGGTGAAAACTACCATCAGATACACTTACTTTCATACTCTCCATCGGATAACCGGCAAGTACACCAGTTGTCATCGCAGTTTCAAAACCTTTTTGAATGGCAGGTACAAATTCCTTAGGAATACTACCACCAAACAATTTGTTTACAAACTGGAAGTTGCTTCCTTTGTTTATTTCCTTATCTTTTAAAAACTCTTCGTCAGCTGGCCCGATCTCAAAAATGATATCGGCAAATTTACCACGACCACCGGTTTGCTTTTTCAAAGTCTCACGGTGTTGAAT
>JBBKXU010000136.1:0-12758 GCA_037969645.1 Ferruginibacter sp.
ATAAAAGGAAATCTTTCCAAAAAAGAACCTACCCTGTTTTTATTCAAAAACTGCAGAGATGCATTTACCGGGTAATCGGTACAAATAACATCAATAAAAATATCGCCGGTTTTCTTCAAGCCGGCAGTATCTCCCCAAATTTTATAAATATCATATCTGCCAAAAGGCATTTCAATGATAAGTTGCCCCAATTTGTCCGTATCGGCCGGCAATAGATATTTTTCAATAAAAACTGTCTTCTGGCAATAGCAATTCGCTGAAAAAAAAAGTACTGAAAGGAGAAGAATATATTTCCGCATATAAAACATATCTGTACAATAAAAATTAATCCGGGCAATGGTTGCTCCGCAAGTTAATATTTTTAGCTTATCAATATTCAACCAAAACAGCAGCAAATGTAAATTGTGCTTTAATTTTCAAACTCCCGGTTTTTATGCATTTACAATATTCTAAAAAATAGAAAACAGGGAATCCGTTTCATTTTCTTAACCTGCCTTATATTTCGTAATTTTAGCTGGTCAAGCAAAATGTTATTATGAAATATACATGCCAGATAGATATAAACAGGCCTATTGATACCGTCATTGAACTTTTCGATGATCCCGACAATTTGTTAAAATGGATGGAAGGACTGCAAAGCTTTGAGCATATCAGTGGCGTGGCGGGTGAGCCGGGGGCTAAATCGAAATTAATGTTTAAAATGGGCAAGCGTAATATTGAAATGACGGAAACCATATTGATACGTAACCTGCCTGCTGAGTTTACCGGAAGCTATGAAGCAAAAGGCGTTTTTAATATTGTTAAAAACAGTTTTCAAAAAATTGACGAAAGCAGCACCCGTTATATTACTGAACAGAAATTTAGATTTAAAGGATTTATGAAATGTATTGCATTTTTTATGCCGGGTGCTTTTAAAAAACAATCAATGAAATACCTTACCAGTTTTAAAAATTTTGCAGAATCTGTATGACCTAAAACTGAAACCTTACATATTTAATATGGCACATTTGAAGTACAAATTAATCCTTAGTATTGTTTTATCCTTTGCAGTTAACGCTTTGTTTTCGCAAACCTTTTATCCCTACAAGGACATTAAGCTTGAAAAGGCAGCAGACTATACTGCAACAGAACCATTAGCATTGTCGGCTGCCAATTTTATACTAGGAAACCCGTTTGTAGAGGGTGATGAAAACAGATCGGCTGCCCTGCAATTTTTATCTAGTTGGGTAATAGGCACTTCAGATCACAGTTTTTATATGAAGGGCAAAGTTGCCGAAATAAACAGCGATGTTTATGTACTTAGCCTTTTTGTAGCTGCCATGGTTAAGTTTACACTGGAAAATAAAACAGAGGCAGTTAACCCAATAAATGTTGATGTAAATGCGGCTAAAATAGTTTTGGCGTATTGCAATGATAAAAATAATAACTTCAAACTTAAAAGAAAATCAAGGAAAGTACTTGAAGGCAATTAACCAGTATATAACTGAACAGGGTTGATTTTCAAAATTGAATAAACATGAAAAAACTTGTCGTGCTGTTGATTTGTTTCAGCTATGTATTTCAGCCCGTATTTGCACAGGAAGCTGCAATTAAAAGTTTAGTAAATCAGGGAGTTAAACTGCATGACGAGGGTGAATATGTAGATGCTATTGTTATGTACAAAAAGGCATTAGTCCTAGACAAAAGATCAGCCTTGGCAAATTATGAAATTGCATCTTCCTATTTTGCGGAAAAAAATTACACCAACTGCATAAAGCATTGCAACGTTGTGATTGATGTAAACAAGGAATTTGTGGACCAGGCTTATATACTTAAGGGATCGGCACAGGATATTTTAGGCAAGCCACGTGATGCAGTAAGCACCTATAAAAAAGGATTGCAGAAGTACAAGGAAAATTACCTCTTGTATTATAATCTGGCTCTTACGTCATTTAATTTAAAAGAATATAAAGACGCAGAAGATGCTTTGCAGCACTCTCTAAGACTAAATCCGTCTCATGCCAGCAGTCATTTTTTACTGGGGCTTACCATGCTTATGCAGGAGCAGCGGGTAAAAGGCATTTTAGCCATCTATAATTTTTTATTACTGGAACCAAAAAGCAAAAGAACAGCTTCGGCCCTGCAGGCACTGGATGAAGAATTGCAGAAAGGCGTAAAAAAAGATGGCGAAAATTCGGTTACCATCACCATACCTTCAAATAAAGCTGATGATGAATTTTCTGCTGCAGAATTAATGCTGGGGCTTTTGGAATCATCAAAATCAAATGAAGCCAATAAAAATAAATCACCACAAGAATTATTTGTTGAAAACACACATTCACTTTTCACTATTTTGGGAGAGCTTAAAAAAGACAAAAAAGGATTCTGGTGGAATTTTTATGTAGATTATTTTTACACATTGGCCGACAATAAGCACACCGAAGCATTCTGTCATTATATAACTCAATCTAAAGGTGAAAATTACACAACGTGGGTACAAGACAACCTGCCTAAACTGGAGGCATTTTCGGAGTGGTACTTGAAATATCTGCATAAAATAAAGCCTTAAAGTTCACCAACCCCATTCTTCAGTTTCTCTGTAAGCCGTACTGATAAAGGTTATAAATAACATATGCATACACTTGCATTTGTTAAAATCGTTTTCTATTTTGTTGGGTATTTTTTATTAAAAAAAACCCAAAACTTTCAATCATGAGTATCAAGAAAATTTCAATTGCTGGTATAGCCGGCGGTGTTGTAGCCTTTTTTGCGGGCTGGCTAATTTATGGAATACTTTTAATGGATTTTATGGCAGCGCACTCGAACACTTCGATTAACAGAACCGAAGAAGAGTTTGTTTGGTGGGCTATGATCATTTCCAACCTGGCCTGGGGATTTTTACTGGCGTATATATTTAACAGATGGGCAAATATAAATACGGTGTGGGCGGGTATGGTTGCCGGGGCAACTATTTGCTTTTTTGTGGGGCTTTCGTACAGTTTAAGTATGTATGCATTAACTACCTTGTATAACGACATGACAGGTTTGCTTGTTGACAATGTCCTTGGAATTGTTATGGGCGCAATTATAGGTGGCGTGGTAGGACTTGTACTGGGGAAGATTAAAGATTGATAAATCACTTTCAATGTATAAATAGCTGGTCTAACAATACCGGCTATTTTTTTACATGCTGTCCCCTTCATCTTTTGTACCTTTAAACAGCTACATCATTAATCACTAATTTTTGCTGCACGTTTAAGGCACCATAAGTAAATCAATGAATTTATTTACAAAAATCAAACAGAAACTAAAGGCCAAATACGACTCTATTGATAACACCGGCGTAAAAAACAATGTGTTGAATGCGTTGCCTTTCTGGCTGGGGGCTTTTATTACCGGTGGCGTTGCGGTAATTTATGCTGCTTTATTTTCTCTTGCCGAATCGGGTACTGTTTATATTTATGAACATGCCAGTTGGCTATTCTTTATCATTACTCCTTTGTGTTTTTTACTTGCACTTTGGGTAGTTACTAAGTTTGCAGAATACGCCAGAGGTAGCGGTATTCCCCAGGTAAGTGCAGCCATAGAGTTAACCAGCCCCAAACACCACCATAAAGTAAGTCGTCTCCTCAATTTTAAAGTACTTATCGTAAAAGTAATATCGAGTCTTGTGATGGTTTTTGGGGGTGGTGTTGTTGGCCGTGAGGGGCCTACTATACAGATATCGGCAACTATTTATAAAAAAATAAATGATTTGCTGCCCAAATGGTACCCAAAAATTTCCAAAAGAAACATGATTGTAACCGGTGCGGCGGCAGGGCTTGCATCGGCATTTAATACGCCGCTGGGGGGTATTGTTTTTGCCATTGAAGAATTAACCAAGATACATTTCAGCTTTTTTAAATCGGCCTTGCTTACTGGTGTTATTATTGCCGGACTTACTGCCTTAAATTTTTTAGGCCCTTATCTCTATTTAGGCTACCCGGTACTAGACGACATTCCCGGCTGGATTATTTTGGTAGTACTGCCTGTTGCAATTATCACCGGTATTGGCGGCAGTGGTATGGGCCGCATCATTCTGTTTATTTTTAAAAAGAAAGAAGCGCTTAAAAAAAATTATCAAAAATATATTTATGTTATTATATGCGGATTAATCATTGCTTCGCTGGCTATTTTTATTGATCACCGCACATTTGGGTCGGGTAAAGAAATAATGGTGAGCACATTATTTACTGATAATAAACAGCTGGAATGGTATATGCCCATTTTAAGAATTGTCGGACCAATCGTTTCATTTTCTACCGGCGCAGCAGGCGGTATTTTTGCACCGTCATTGAGTGCAGGTGCCAGTATTGGCGCAGTAGTGGCGGGTTGGTTTCATTTATCGGGGCCAGCAACCAATCTTATTATTTTATGTGGCATGGCCGGATTTTTAACCGGTATTACACGCAGTCCTTTTACCTGTTCTATATTGGTTTTAGAAATGACCAACAGCCATAATATTATTTTCTACATTATGCTTACTGCATTAACAGCTAATTTGATTTCGGGCCTTATAAGCAGGCATTCTTTTTACGATCAGCTTAAAGTAAAATATATCAATGAGATTCATGAAACGGACAAGCAAGAGAAGGTAGATAAAAATGAGAATGCAGTTGAATAACTTAAAATTGCCGTTCCAGAGCATGTAGAGATCTGTTTTTTATTTGTTGTAAAATTGATAACAGTATGACTCAAGACCTTCACAATTACTATCTGAAAAAAGAAGAGCCAAATAAAAGCTGTTTACTGGCATTGCGGAGTATTATTCTTGACCAGGACGAAAACATTACTGAAATACAGAAGTATGGAATGCCCTGCTTCAGCTTTAAGAAAAGGATGTTTTGCTATTTATGGACAGATAAAAAAACTGACGAGCCTTACATCCTTATGGTAGAGGGAAAACTGCTTGACCAGCCAGAGCTGGAGGAAGGTAAGCGTTCCCGAATGAAGATTTTAAGAGTCAATCCGAAGAAAGATCTACCTATAAAAAAAATTAAAAGCATTTTACAAAAAGCGCTGGACTTATACAGGAAAGGTATAATAAAAATAAAAGTTTAGTATATAGTAAGAGCACACATTCCGTCGAATCCGCTTATTGCGCAACTCGTTCCATACAAATCTTTTTTGTAAACTCCATTTCCTAAGTACTTAATTATAGTAAATAGCTATAAACTTATCCTTTTATTTAGCGGATTTGTTACCAAAACTAAAGTTATCACGACTAACTAGTGAACAATTTTATAAACACTAAAATTTAAAATTATGAACTACTTAATCAACATCAAGAAATCAGCAACGGTAAAAACAATAAGCAAATGGCTTTGCAGCTCTTTGGTGATAATGGCCTGCTTGCTTTTTCAAAGCTGCGAAACCGAAATACCGGCAACCGATACAACTCCACCTACATTTAGTTTATTGATAAATGGAGATGGATTTAGTCGCACATTTACCCAAGCCGATGATTTTGGCAGAATTCAGTTGAATTTAAAAACCGATTTTCCCTACAATTTTATTTATACCGGTCATGATGATGGCGGTTTGAGTCACATGGAGTTAGCGATACCACACATTAATTTTGTTATCGAATCGCCCATCAGCAGTCCGTGGACAAGAACAACTTGGGGACCATTCAGCAGGTTCACATGGACTGGAAACAGGTCAACCCCTGTAAACGGAAGTATTTTAACTGGCACTTTTAGGGTTAACGACGCTTCTGGTCCCTTTGGTATCAAATTAATTCTAGACGATTTTGGCGGTCCGGTGGGCCCATCCAATAATACTACCAGACAACTAAACATCCTTTCGGGGCAAAATACTACTGAAGTGATAAACCAGTAATTACCTGGCAAATACCATCAACGCTGTCGAAAATTATCGGAAAGGTCATAGTCGCATGCACTATCTCTTAATTCAAAATGATATTTCATGCAACCCATACCTGAAGCTGCCTTAATAAAAGGCGGCTTTTTTCATTCCAGGAGTACTTTCCTAAAAATAATTTCAAAATATTGTTACCCTTTTCTTCAGCATCACGACTAAGTATTGTATTAAACAATTTTAAAAAAAAACAAAAATTTATCAATTATGAAAAAGTTATTATTTTCTTCAATCCTGATGCTTGCAGCATCTTTATTCTTTACCGCTTGCACCAAAGAAGGTCCTGCAGGACCCACCGGAAGCACCGGACCAGCAGGTCCTTCCGTAAACAATGCGATAATTGTTAAGAATATCACCATCAGCACTTGGACATCTTATTCAGGCGGTAAATATTACAGGGGTACTACTAATGTGCCAGAAATCACCAACAACATTATAGATGGCGGAGCAATTCTGGCCTATCTAAACGATGGCACCATTTTCAACCCCTTGCCTTTTACGTTTAGTGATCTAAGTGAATCATACAGATTTTACTATTCCCTTAATTCGTTTAGGGCAGAGAACAGCTATGCTGTGGCTAGAACGATGCCAGCCTCTGCAAATTACCGCATCATAATTATCCCTGGCGCTTTGGGTGCAAGAACCCCAAACGGTGGATTTGCCGGTACCAACTATACGTTTGAGCAGCTGCAATATATGAGCTATGAAGACGCTTGCAAGGCACTTGATGTAAAACCATAATTCAATACCAAAAACAGATATAAGGGTTGCCATGAGGGCAGCCCTTTTTTTATATGGGCTTTTTACGCATGTACCAGTACAAAATAAAAAGCAATACCAAAATACCACCTAAAACTAAATAGCAATAGTTGAATGAGTGACCGAATGTTATGGGATCTGAGTTCCCCATCATAATTGTTGATGCCCAGTAAAATGGTAATTCATTTTCTTTGGAACTGGATTTAATAAAGTCAATCTTTGCCAAACGTAACGCTTCATCCTTCGGCATTCCTTCGTTGATATATTTGTAAAAAGATTCGCTGATACGGTACATGGCTTCGTTATCAGCTTTCCATAATGTAGCCGCTGTTGCAGGCACGCCAACAGCCGCAAAACCCCTTGCCAGACTGTAGATTCCTTCTCCGTTTTGCTGTTTACCAGCACTGGTCTCGCAAGCTGCTAAAAACACCAATTGGGCAGGCAAGCTGTTTATCAACTGGAGTTCAGATAAACTGATTGTTGAATCTGAAAAGTATAACCTGGGTTCATTAACTGAACTGTCGGCCACAGCATGAGCATATATATGCAATAACCTATAAGAACCCGCCTCTTGTATAAAATTGTTTCGGGTAGCCCTGCTTGAAGTTAAAACTGCCGATGATGAAAAACCCTTTTCTATCTTCTTTACAGATTCGCCAGAACCCTTGAGATCGGCAAGCGAAAAACCAGGGGCAAAACTTTCCGGAGCAATGCCTAAAAAATTATTCGCTGCCGTTGGTTTTGATGGCTGGTTTTGAAAAAGAAAATTGGCAGAATACGTATAACTGAAACTATGATCATACAATAGGTAACTACGATTCTTTTCATTTTTTACGAATGCTTCAAATGGCATCAATAATTGATCGGGCGATAAAATTATCCGGGAACCAGTTACACCCAGCGGCGCAAACAATTTGTCGTTCATAAGACGAGCCAGCTTCAGGTACTCCGCAAATCCGTTATTTTGCCCAACCTTGTCAGCCGATAAACTTAAGAATCTGTTAGCTTGATACTTAAAACCAGCAAAATGCAGTTTAAAGACTTTGGCCTCGTTTTCCGAAACAGTAACCGCATATAAAACTGAATCTGTTTCGTAGTATGAAATATAAGTTGCTTTTTTCTCTTTGAGGTAAAGCTTCAGCTTATCTACGTTTACATTAATTCCCGAATATTTATATTGGTAATAAGCAGGAAAAAAAATTTCGAGATCACGGATGAATTTTTCAAATTCATTTTTTGCAGTTAATAACTTTTGCTGAATGCTGTTAAACTCCTTACTGGCAACACTTAAGGGGCTGAGCTGTTGTTGCAATGCTAATACCCGAATGCGAAATTCCTGTTCCCTGGCCGACTCAGCCGTTGGTAAATAGGCACGTGCCCCAAGTTCATTAAGTTTATCATTGAGTAAAATGGCCCTGCTTTTTTCCATAAAGTAAAACAGGGTTTCAGCATCGCCCGATTCAAATGCTGCCGTTACAGCGTTGCAGAAAAAATCACGGGTACGGTTTCGCCAATACAATTTGGTTGGTTCAGCGTCCTGATCGTAACGCATTTCGTCAATCACCTTGTCGGTAAGCATGAAAACTTTGTTAGCTTCATCAAGGTAGCTTCTGTTCTTACTTAACAAATACCGTTGTAAAAAAGATTCTGCCTTGTTGGCCAGTATAATAAAAAGCAACTGCCTGTCGCTGATTATTTTTACCTGTTGCGCACTTGGGTTAGCAGATACTGAAGTATTATTGAACCCAGCAACAAAAACATTGAGTGCCTGCTGATAATAGGAAAGCGCTTTTTCAGGTTGGTTAGTTTCTTTATATAATGCACCTATATTATTAAGTACTTGGGCTTTGGCTACAACATTATTATCATTGTTGATAATTACCAATGCCTTCTGATAATAATCCAACGCCTCCTTATGTTTTTTTAATTGAACAGTAAGAAAATTGCCGGTTTCAACCAGGTCATCAGCCAGTTCGGGTGTGATACCCAGCAATTTTCGAGACTCAATGGCCTTAAGATAGTAGGTATAAGCACTATTGAAGTCGTTTCTGTTTTTAAACAGATTAGCCTGAATTCTGAAATTATCGGCTAATATATCTTCTACGTACTCTTGTTTTGCAAGTATACTTCTGCTCTGTGCCAGATCTGAAGAAGCCAAATCAAGACGTAACATACTTACTAACGATTGTGCCCTTTCATCTAATAGCAACGACATATAAATACTGTCTTTAACCTTAAATGCGTGCTGTAAACCCAAACTTGCTTCATCAATACTTTTTTGGAAATCGCCAATACGTACATAAATATTACTGCGTTGCAACCGCGACTGTAAAATAAAATAATCCTGATTTGGAAAACGGCTTGCATAATAAACTGCACTATCAAAACTTAACAGAGCTTCCTTATAAAACTGCAATTGCTTATAATACAAACCCAGATTGGTATAGCTATTGGCCACAAAAGAAGGCATAGCTGATTTGCTGCCATTGCGATTAATCTGTATAGCTTCTAATGTATTGTCAATACAATTGTTCAGATCTTTCTTTAACTGATACTGATAAACACCCATCCGATGCAATAGTCTGGCATACACCGAATCTTTTGGATATTTACAGGAAATAAACTGCTGTTGAAGAGATTGAATACCAGCTAGTTTTTTGTCGACAGGTTGAGTACCTGTCTCTATTTTCAGCAATTGTTTCCATATCACAGTCGGTCCCGGACAAACGCCATCAGCATTATAAAACACGCTGCTTAATAAGATGATGCAGAATAGTCTAATAAAAAAGGGATATCGTATCATATCCCTTTAAAAATAAACAATTAAATGATTTTATCTTACATAACGCCCACCAATTATCCATTCGCCCAAAGCCGGAAAATCGTTAAAGACAACAGCATTAGTGCTCATTGTATTTAATATAGTTGCTTTGTTATCAAGTGCACCGGAAATAGTTGAATACCAAGACGCCAGTTTCCCTGTAAAAATGGGTGTTGCAAAAGAAGATCCGGCGACAGATTTAGTATTGTCAAACGGATGATAAAAACCGAAAACGGCAGGAAGATCTGCAATGGCGGCAATATCAACAATATTTTTTGAGAAATTTTGATTAGGACTTGGTGATACCGTTGGTGCAAGGCGGGCTGTTGTTATACAATACACATTAGGCAGGTATTTGGCCAATCCACCAGGATAAAAATGATGTAATTCAAGGTTCCTTAATCCAGACTCTGGCACACCAATTCCGTATCTGGCTATGGCGTCTTCCGATGGAATTTTATTACCAGCCGCTGCTACCAGTAAAATATTATTACTAGTGAGCACTTCTTCAACATATTTTGCCAATAACTTTGGCGGATCGTCGTGATAATAATAAAATCCAAAACTGGCATTAATGATTTTTGCACCTGCCTTTTTTGCATAAGAAAATCCACAGAGCACATTAAACAAATCACTGGAACCATCGGCTCCAAAAATTTTAACCGGCAAAATATTTACCCTATTACCTCCGGCATGTGCATTCACTTCATCAACAATAAATTTGGAAACAACTGTACCATGGCGTGATGAGAACCTATCACTGGTATTATTATTTTCGTCAACAAAATTCCAGCCTTTTTCACCGCCAGTTTTACAGCTTAATATATTACTGGTATAATTAGTAGTAATCTCGGGATCAACACCGGTATCAAAAACAGCCACAGTTACTTCAGGCAAATTAGATGTAAACGGCGGCACCACAAAAGATGGAAACTGAGATACATCGTTTTCAATTGGTAAATGAACAATAAAATTTAGACTGTAGTAAAGTGTATCATCTTCTCCGGTTGGGTTACCGCGTGGCCTGGTAGTTGGACTCGCAACTTCGGAACTAATAAAATTAACTACTGAAGATCCTGACCACACTTCCAAATCACCGTCATCACAATTTTGGCATTTTTTCGAAACAGTTAATCCAGCCCCATATTTCGCTTGAAAATTAGTTTTCTTTGCACTCCAGCTTCCAGGAGTAACACCGGACTTTCGCCAAACCAATAACTCATTTTGTTTATGCTCGGGCAAATAAACTTTCTGGTCATTGGGGTTCGTGGGCTCGCAACCCGAAAGGCAAAAGCCAATCAGTGCAAAAAATAAAACAAAATATTTTTGGTCAATTTTGAATAACAACCTTTTCATATCAAAACATTTAGAGTTAAATAGTAAGGCACCAGATTCAGATTTTCTGCAATAATCGTACTGCTTCTTTGTCGTTTGCAAGCTGTTTATCAACAACCAGTTGTAGTAACTGTTTAGCCTGCTCTATATCTCCTGACCCGTTCCTTTTTAACAGGCCGATTGCCTTGTAAAACAAACCAGGATTCGCAAAAAGGTTTTGCTTGGCCGCCAGGCTATCAAATAAAATAATGGCATTGTTAAAATCTTCCAACATCAAATTGCTGAGGCCTTCGTATTTCAATGCATCGGTATTATCCGGATGAACGAGATATATTTCACTGAATATTTCCTTTGCCTTTTTATATTCTTTTTTATTATACGCTTCAATACCTGTTTGCAAACTGTCGGTTGTGCCCGACATAGTTACACTTATCTGTTGCAGGTTATCCTTAATAAAGGCGTCGGCCATTTGTTGTGGCGATTCACCAAATGGTATCAACAACAACACAAAACAAATAACAGCAGCTGCGGCGGCTACGATATACCAACGCCTCATACTTACCAGTTTGGTACTATTTTTTTTTGTTGAATCGTCAAGGTTTTTCCACTCCTTACTCTTTTGTTCAAGTAATTCATCACGCATGGCAGATCTGCTTGCTATATACAGCGCAACTTCCTCAGCAAATGCTTCATCGTTTTCACAGCGGGACTCAAAAACCTGTTTTTCTTCAGGCTTTAGCAAACCGTTGAAATAATTATCGATATATGCTGTTAAGTCGTTCATGCTGATATGATTCCTTTTACTTTTTCTCTTAGTTTATCCAAACAACGCAATCTGCTGGTTTTTGCAACAGCCGCCGTTTGATACTGTAGTTTTTCTGCAATTTCTTTATCACTATACCCTTCTTCAAAAAACAATAACATTTCCCGGCATTTTTCGCCAACCTCTTTTAACTTTTCTGCTATAATCGAACGCTGGTATTTCTGCATCATTTTCTCCACAACATGTTTCGCATTATCGGGTAATTGCCACAACATGTCTGAAATGCCCGTGCCATTGTGCACACTGCTCTTATTAGTCGTGTTTTTGCGAACGAAGTCAACACATTTATTAGAATAAATTTGAAATAAATAAGTTTTGAGCGATGACCTTCCTTCAAACGTATTGTTGGTCGTATTTACAATCACCGACAAAACGGCGTCGGAATAAGCAATTTGACTTTCATCATCGTCAAGATGGTATTTTTTGCATCCTTCCCGTATAAAATAATTGTATGATTGATAGAGCGCAAATTCACATTTTTTACGCTCGGCTCCGTTTTGTTGCAATCCAGAAATTATTTCGGCATCAGTCATAATATATTCAATTATCAACAAGTTACAAATTAAATTAAGATTTGGTATCTACTTTGTTCACTAAAACAGAGCCATCAACAGCTAATTTAATAAACGGCCGCTGCTAACCAAATGGCTGCCGGCAAATATTTACTTGGGTATTTTTTACAGGAAAATCAGGCACTTTCTTCCCAAATCATTGCCACATGCACAATAGTTTCGGCCGCTTTGGCCATGTCTTTTATACCAATCCACTCTAATTTGCTATGGATGTTTTGCATGCCCGTAAAAATATTTGGGCAGGGCATTCCTATGTAGCTGAAGCGGCTTCCGTCGGTACCGCCGCGTATGCTTTCTTTTTTCACTGTTAAACCGGCTCTCTTAATCGCTTCCTCTGCATAAGCTGCTACTTGCGGGCAAGTGTCTAATACTTCTTTCATGTTGCGGTATTGTTCTTGCGCAACATATTCCATGGTTGCGCCAGGAAATTTTGCAACTGTTTCTTCTGCAATTTTTTTAAGTCGATCGTGGTGTTGCTGTAAACCTGCCAAAGTAAAATCACGTACAATAAATTGTAGCGTTGCTTTTTCGGCAATGCCATTTACAGCAG
>JBBKXU010000137.1:0-4589 GCA_037969645.1 Ferruginibacter sp.
TTTTGAAATTGTGAAATAAGAAGCTGTACTTGAGGCACTGGGCGCCGATTTGGCCACACTTGATTCGAAAAAAGCGAGGGAATTTGGTGTTGCCGGAGGAGTTATTGTAAAGAAGATAAGTGAAGGCGCATTAAATGACCAAACCCGTATGAAAGATGGATTTATCATTTTAAAAGTTAACAATCAAGAAGTGAAGACTGTAGATGAAATGAAGACTGCAGTTGGCTCAAATAAAAATATTACCATCAGCGGATTTTATCCCGGCTATGATGGTGTATATGAATATCCGATTTCATTGGAATCGCAATAAGAAAAATCAGGCAAAAAAAGAGCAACGATTGTTGCTCTTTTTTTATTTTTTTTCTAAAACTAGGTAATCCCATGCCTGCATCTTAACAAATGAATCCATATTCAACATCAAATCCGTTTTATCAAACACATTAGTATAATGACCATTCACCAAACGATCTTTAATTATAAAACTTGCCTCTTCATTGCTCAAATTTAGAAAAACCAGTACTTCATCATTTTCGTTTTTCCGTAAGTAAGTCATTATATTTTTGCTCCCTTCAGTCATGATATGAAAAGTAGAAACAGCCGGATCTGCCGCCCGTAAGGCACTGTTAGTTTTTCGTAAAGATAAAAGCGTTTTATAAAAATCGTGTAATGCACAATCACTGGTCCATGCTATGGTATCTTTCTCAAAAAATTGTAATCGTTTCATGTTAGGCAATTCCTCGCCACTGTAAATCATTGGTATCCCGTTCCAGGTACAACTGAATACGAATAACGCTTTTGCCATATTCCCATATTTTTCATTGGTAGTACCGTTCCATGTATTTTCATCATGATTGCTGGTAAAATACATCCGGTAAGCAGTATCAGGAAATGATGTATTATACCCAGCCAATACATCGTACAGAGCAGAAAAGTCACTATTTCCCTTGTAAAAATTTTCAGAACAATGCATCCATTCCCAGGTAAAAGTTGCATCAAATACTTCATGGTAATTTATCTCCTCAGATTCGGCAAGCCAGAACAAATCGGGCTTTAGCGGCCCAATGGCCTTTCTTGCTTTCTTCCAAAAAGCAAGTGGTGTTAAATGTGCCAGATCTGCTCTAAAACCATCAATATCAAATTCGCTTACCCAATATTTCATGGCTTCAATCATCGCTTCCTGCTGCGCCGCATTACTATGATCAATTTGAATTACATCTGTCCAGTCGTAGGGCGGTTTAAAATTCCCTGCGTCATCTCTCACAAAATATTCAGGATGATCTTTTGTCCATACATTATCCCAGGCAGCATGGTTAGCCACCCAATCCATAATTACTTTCATGTCTAATTCATGTGCTAATTCAATAACGGTTTTAAAATCTTTAGCCGTTCCAAATTCGGGATTAATTGCTTTAAAATCTGATATTGAATAATAGCTACCTAGTGTTCCCTTTCGGTTTATTGTACCGATGGGATGAATTGGCATGAACCACAATGTCTCAACTCCCATGTCTTTCAACCTGGGTAAGGCTTTAGCAAAAGCTATAAAAGTTCCTTCAGCCGTATATTGCCTGATATTTACTTCATAAATATTGGTAGATGAAATCCAGCCAGCCCTTATATATAGTGTTTCACTCATTTTCTGATATTGTAAAAGTCAAATGTAAGCAGATGAATCTGAATATCTGCATCACCATATTTTCAGCCTCAACCTTGTACCTTTGTAATTGTTATAAAATATCATGAAGCAATTTAATGTTCCCATCATATACCGCAGCCCGTTAATAGCTGCAATAAAAAATAAACGCAAAGAGCAGGATAAAATGAAAAAGGATTTTAGTCCTACCCTGCTCGATTTTGGGCCATTGCAGATTTACCTTGCCCGCCATTTTGGATTTTGTTACGGCGTAGAAAATGCGATTGAAATTGCTTTCAGAACCATAGAAGAGAACCCCGGGAAAAGGATTTTTTTACTGAGTGAAATGATTCATAATCCGCAGGTTAATGCTGATTTAATTGAAAAAGGTGTACAGTTTTTACAGGACACCAACGGCAGGCAAGTGATTCCTTTTGAGTCTTTAAGCAAAGATGATGTAGTAATTATCCCTGCGTTTGGAACAACATTGGCCATCGAAAAAAAATTAGCCGAGATTGGTATACCGGCCCACAAGTATAACACAACCTGCCCTTTCGTAGAAAAAGTATGGAATCGCAGTGAACAAATTGCTAAAAAAAATTACACCGTTGTTGTGCATGGTAAACCTACACATGAAGAGACCAGAGCTACTTTTTCTCATGCATCGGCCAATACACCAACAGTAATCGTTAATGATATGGCAGACACCATAGAGCTAAGCAAATATATTTCGGGCGAAAAAAATATTGATTTATTCGATGCTGAATTCGCAGGAAAATTTTCGGAAGGATTTGACGCTGGTAAAGACCTTGAACGAATTGGCGTTGTAAACCAAACAACCATGCTGGCAAGCGATACACAGGAAATTTCGGATTTTTTGAAGCAGGTAATGTTGAAAAAGTATAGCCTGTATGAAGATACAATTGAAGAACGGTTTGCAGATACCAGAGATACTTTATGCTATGCCACAAACGACAATCAGTCGGCAGTATATGGCTTACTGAAAACGGAAGCCGATCTGGCCATCGTTGTAGGTGGTTATAACAGCAGCAACACATCGCACCTGGTAGAGTTATGTGAAGCAAAACTACCCACTTACTTTATCAATGATGAAGAAAAAATAATCTCAGATACCGCCATCCGGCATTTTGTTATTCATACCAAATCTGAATTAACAACAGAAAATTTTCTTGATAAAAAACGGCCGGTTAAAATATTGATAACCAGCGGCGCCAGTTGTCCGGATGCTTTGGTAGAAGGCGTAATAGAAAAATTTAAGTTTATTTTTTCCGTCAATAAATCGGCCGAAGAACTACTGGGCAAATTATAATCAAACAAAAAGCCTCACATAGTAAGGCTTTAATTTAAACTAGAGGTAAACTAAAACTAACTGTTAATTAAGCTTCATTACTTTTGTTTTCAAGCTGCGGGTGCTGCTCACTACTTCAATATAATATATTCCACCAGGCAGTGATTCTACTTTGGTTATATCAATATTATTATCGCCAATCGTCGTTTCGGCCTGTTGCGAACTCACTAATACGCCATTGTTGTTTAAGATATTTATGGCTACTCTTTCGGCCTTATCACAATTCACCCGTATTTTAACTCGTCTGCTAAAAGGGTTTGGATAAACAATCATAACACTTATACCCTTTATGTCAACGTTAACCATAATTGTTTTGGTATAAGTATAGTTGCCATTATTATCCACTACTGCAAGCCTGTAATAATTAGCGCCACGTTGTGCCGTAATATCGAGATGGGAATAAATCTTGTTACTGTTTAATTGTCCGCTTTCCGCTGTCACTCTGCTTGTTTGTCTGAAGTTGATACCGTCGGTACTGCGTTCAACATCAAAATGATCAACATTTATTTCTGAATAAGTGCTCCAGCCTAGCTGAATTAAACCATCTGAGTAATTACCATTAAACTGGTTGATGATTAACGGCAGGATAACTCCCGGTGCATTTTTTATACCGCCATCTATATCATTACGCACTTCACCGGCACTAAGGGTAAATGGTCTGGTTCTGCCGGATATGGTATCGGATTTACTGCTCACTAAATTCCCTTCGTTATCTGCAACAAGATTTGTATATGCATAATTAGGAGGGATATTATTAAACCCAACAATAAACGTTTTAGAACCATTCGCCGGAACTGGAACATTATTGAATCGATAATAGCCCGAATCGTTGGTGTATTTAGTATCAATGATATTCAACAGAGAATCGTATAAAACCACTTCCACATTTTGCATTCCCGGCTCACCAATATCCTGTTTTCCGTTTACGTTATTATCAATCCATACAAAATCACCAATTGATGCAAAGTTATTCGAAGTTATAAAATCATAGCCTCCCATTAAAGTGTCGGCACTCCCGTTCACTGCTGCTGTCACTAAAATAGTTTTCGCATTGCTTTGTGGAGTATTCGACTGAGCTTTTGTTTGCTGGGAGCTTATGATAAGCAACAGGCTTACCATAACAGCAATCAACTGCTTATGCTGTACATAAGTTTTTGATTTTTTGATTATGGTAATTAATTTTTTCATTTTCTGTGGGTGGTCGGGATTATTATAATTTATTATTTACTAGTCGTTGCTTAACTGTTATTTGTAAAATGAAAATCCTTTTTTGAGCGGGCATCTGCCAACGGCAAACAAGCATATTGCATCAAAGCAATTTGACCTGCAGTATTAGAAACTGCAAATAAGAGAGGCAAGTTTTTGAGGAAAATTAGAATCTTTGACATAGCGATTCTGTTTTCCTTGTGGGTAGAATTATTATTCATTTTATTTTCTTTCAGAGTTATAAATCCTTGTTACGGGTATTATTAAGCGTCTGGCTTTTCAAATAAAAGAATACTGGATACATTTTAAAGCATTACCAATAGCTTAAGCATTGTTAAGACGGTTTGATTACTGCATGAGCATAAAAAACCATATTAAGCC
>JBBKXU010000138.1:0-5510 GCA_037969645.1 Ferruginibacter sp.
AAACCGGGAACTTGCCAGGCAGGATTTTTACAGAGGGATTTACGAAGGAATACAATCAGGAAACAATGGCGGGCTGGCTCAAAATTATTACCAGTTGACCAATTATTACCTGGGAGAAAATGAAAAAGATTCAGTTCTTTTTTATGCTATAAAATTTGAAAGGCTCATGAAAATATTAGGCTCCGTGTCACTTTCAACGGTTGATAAAGGAATGGCCTATGAAAACGTCTTTAGAGCCTACGAGTTAAACAATGAGCGGGACAGCGCCTATAAATATCAAGGACTTACAATGATAACAAAAGACAGTTTATTTAAAGCAAAAATAAACAGCCTTGCTGAATTCCAGCATCTTTCATTCCGTGAACAAATGCGTTTGCAAAACCTGGAAAGAGAACAAGAGGCTTACAGAAGTAAAATTATTGCCTATGCCATGTTTTCCGGATTGGTTGTATTTATACTCATAGCATATTTGCTATACCGTAACAACAAAAACAGCAAAAAGGCAAATACAGTTTTACAAAGTCAGAAAGAAGAATTACAGTCAACTTTAAGCGAACTAAAATCCACTCACTCCCAACTCATCCAGTCTGAAAAAATGGCTTCACTTGGTGAACTCACCGCCGGCATTGCACATGAAATACAAAACCCGTTAAACTTTGTTAATAATTTTAGTGAAGTAAGCAACGAACTCATTGATGAAATGAATGAAGAACTAAACAAAGGAGATATCGATGAAGCAAAAGCAATTGCATCAGACATTAAACAAAATCTTGAAAAAATAAACCACCACGGCAAACGTGCTGATGCAATAGTAAAAGGCATGTTACAGCACAGCCAAAGCAGTAGTGGTAAAAAGGAGCCTACAGATATTAATGCTTTGGCTGATGAATATTTACGATTGGCTTATCATGGTTTAAGAGCAAAGGATAATTCTTTTAATGCTACGATGAAAACTGATTTCGATGAAAGCATCGGTAACATCAATATCATTCCGCAGGATATGGGAAGAGTGATTCTTAATTTAATTACTAATGCATTTTATGTGGTGGATGAAAAGAAAAAACAAAACCCCACTGGCTACGAGCCTACAGTTACAGTTAGTACAAAGAAAATAAATGGCAAGGTTGAGGTTAAGGTTGAGGACAACGGCAACGGCATCCCGAAAAAAGTACTGGACAAAATCTTTCAGCCCTTTTTTACCACCAAACCAACCGGGCAGGGAACGGGATTGGGATTATCATTGGCCTATGATATTGTAAAAGCTCATGGTGGGGAGTTGACAGTCAATACCAAAGAAAATGAAGGAACAGAGTTTGTTTTAGTATTATAGATTACAAAAACTTAATTAAATTAAAAGAATATAAGAGCTTTTTCTGCTAGGCATTTTTATTTTTACTCAATAAAAGAGTAAGTTTATGTAGGTTTAAATTTCCTTCAAAACAAATCAACCCAAATATTATCAGTTTATGACCTTAGAACCTATAATAGCTTTCTTTATTCTTTGGCACATGCGTAAAGCATTACGTTTGCTTGCACCCAACCCTAAATGGAATAAATGGTTGCTGTTTGGAATGATTGGTATTGGAGTTATTTTTTTGTTGGAAAAGTCATTAATAAAAGAATCTGTTTCCGTTTGGATCTGGCATGTAGTACTTTTAGCACTGATATATATTGTCTATAAGTTTCCGGTATTTGATCGGTTGCGTGCCATAATAATGGCTGTACTTCCTTATTTGATCCTTGTTCTTTTGAGCAATCTGGTTGAACTTATTTTACCTGATATATTTAAAAAAATAGAGAACTACCTCCAGCTAGCCCGGGTAGCTGCTGTTGCCTGGTTGATCGCCATGCTGATCAGATCAAACAAGCAAAATAAAGCTATTGAAAAAGAAAGGCAGAAAACGAAGCTGGAAGAAGAACGTAATAAATTTATATCAGCACAAAAGAAAAAACTGGAGCTGGTAGTTGAAGAAAGGACAGCTGAGATAACCAGGCAAAAAGATGAATTGGAATACGCTTTAACCGATTTAAAAAATGCTCAATCACAATTGATCCATGCTGAAAAAATGGCCAGCCTTGGCGAACTTACCGCAGGAATAGTCCATGAGATACAAAACCCACTGAACTTTGTAAACAATTTTTCTGAATTGAATGCCGAACTGATTACTGAATTGACAGATGCTATAACACACGGTAATATTGAAGAAGCCAGAACGATTGCCGCCGATCTTAAAGCCAATGAAGTGAAAATAATATTTCACGGTAAACGGGCCGATGCAATTGTAAAAGGTATGTTGCAACATAGCCGAACCAGCACTGGTGCTAAAGAAACCACAGATCTTAATGCCCTGGCAGATGAATATTTACGGTTGGCCTATCATGGGCTGCGTTCCAAAGACAAGTCTTTTAATGCAATGCTTAAAACAGAGTTAGATGAATCTTTGGTTTTGCTGGAAGTGATACCTCAAGATATAGGACGTGTACTGTTAAACTTAATGACCAATGCCTTTTATGCTGTTAACGAAAAAAAGAAAAACCTGCAGCTGGAACAACCGGCAACCGGAAAAAACTATGAGCCCACCATTACATTAAAAACAAAAATGCTTGGCGATCATATTTATATAAGCATAAGTGACAATGCCGACGGCATACCTCAAAATTTACTCGACAAAATTTTTCAGCCCTTCTTTACCACCAAACCCACCGGTAAGGGAACCGGATTGGGATTAAGTTTAGCTTATGATATTGTAAAAGCACATGGCGGCGATATACAGGTTACATCCGTTTCGGGAAAGGGATCCGAATTTATTGTTTTGCTACCGGTTGCGTAAACCGCGGATAATGTGGTTTGATTAAATGTTTGATTATGAGAGTTACACTAATAATTTTATTGATTATTTTTTCACAGGTAAATATTTCAGCTCAATCCAAAATTGAACCTCCATACCCGCTGGACTCCCTGGTTACCTGGGTCTCTCATGCTGTGCACCAACCAATAAAAGATTCAGCCATGCTTTTAGCAAAAGCTCGCCGGGCTGTGGTACAGGCAAAAGAAAAAAACAATAAACTCTTACTGGCCATTTCGTATCGCAATCTTGCCACCTGGCACTCGGGCAATAACTCTATTGATTCTACCATTTGGTATTTACAACAAGCAGAAAAAATATATATAGCAGCAAATGCCGACACCCTGCTGGCATCGACCTATTTGGAGTTTGAAGATACCTATAAACAGGTGGCTGATTACAGCGCTGCTATGACCTATAATTTTAAGGCCATTTCACTATATGAGAAAGTAAAGCTTGTAAGCGGTGTTGCAACATGTTATACCCGGCTCTGCGATTTGATGTATTATCAGGAAAAATATGCGGAAGGTGCCGATTATTGTCAGAAAGCGATAGACATACAAAAAGAACTGAATGCCCCCGATGAGCTGGCCGTAAGCTACCGCTTTAAGGCCGACAATTTATTGATATTGGATAAATATGATGAAGCATTACAGAATATTAATCTGGCCATTGATGTATTAAAGCAGTCCGGAAAAAAAGAATATGAAATAATGCAGGCTTATAATACCAGAGGTAATATCTATAAATACCTTAAGCGGTATGACGAAGCCCTTGCAGCCTATAAAAATAATTATAAACTGGCGCAGGAACAAAAAATGGAAAATTATTACGTGCCATCGTTGGGAAATATAGGCCATGTATATCGCTTACAGCATAATTATAGTGCAGCATTACCTTATACACTGGAAGCAATTGCAATAATGAAACGCACTGGTAATACGCAGAACTTATGGGAAAATTATATGCATGCCGCAGACAGCTATGAAGCATTGGGAGACTATAAAAACGGATTGAAATACCACAGGCTGTATATGGATGAAGAATTGCAAAAGAAAATCCAGGTAATATCGCAATTGGAATCTGAACTGCAGATAAAGTATGAAACATCAAAAAAGAATGAAACGATTGAGTTGCAGGAAGCTAAAATTTCGCAGCAGAAAAAAAACCGAGTTTTTTACATCAGTATTGCCGCTTTACTGATACTTATTATCGGGGGTATGTTTTTATCACTTCGGAATATTGCCCGAAAGCGTAAAGCACTGAAGGAACTTAATATGGAGCTTGAACAGCGACGTAAAGATGTTGAGACCAGTAACACAGCATTAGAAAAATCGTTGGAAGACCTGAAAGCCACCCAATCTCAACTCATCCAGGCAGAAAAAATGGCGAGCCTTGGTGAACTTACAGCCGGTATAGCGCATGAAATTCAAAACCCGTTGAACTTCGTTAACAATTTCAGCGAAGTAAGCAATGAGCTCATTGACGAAATGAACGAAGAACTAAACAAAGGAGATATTGAAGAAGCCAAAGCCATTTCGTTTGACATTAAACAAAATCTGGAAAAAATAAATCACCACGGTAAAAGAGCCGATGCCATTGTAAAAGGTATGCTGCAACATAGCCGCAGCAGTAGCGGCATAAAAGAACCTACTGATATAAATGCACTGGCCGATGAATATTTGCGATTAGCCTATCATGGGTTAAGGGCAAAGGATAAGTCCTTCAATGCAACAACGAAAACTGATTTTGATGAAAGCATCGGCAACATCAACATCATTCCTCAGGATATGGGAAGAGTCATTTTAAATTTAATTACGAATGCATTTTATATTGTAGATGAAAAGAAAAAACAAAACCCCACTGGTTATGAACCAATAGTTACTGTGCGTACTAAAGCTGTATCTCTCCCTTTAGGGGGCCGGGGGGTTTTACTTAGTGTTACAGATAACGGCAATGGCATTCCGCAAAAAGTATTAGATAAAATCTTTCAGCCCTTCTTTACCACAAAACCAACGGGGCAGGGTACCGGATTAGGATTATCTTTAAGCTACGATATTGTAAAAGCACATGGCGGAAAGTTGAACGTGGATACCAAAGAGGGAGAAGGAACTACTTTTACAGTTCAATTGAATTCAAATAACTGATATGAAACAACTGCTGATAGTTTTTTGTTTGATTGCAAGCTTCCAACGGGCATGGAGCCAGGAGGATATCATTCAATCTACCAGAATTCAGGTAGATACCATTTTACAAAAAATTGACCAGGAAAAAGATCCTGAAAAGCGATTTGATCTGATTCTAAGTATCTACGATACCCGGGTGGAAGGGTATCCCCTGCTGATTCTTGAAACCTTTCAAAAACTATTACGTATCGCTCAAAAAACCAATGACATTATTGCGGAGTCAAATGCCTATAGCTTTGCAGGGCAAGGTTACCGCTTATCGGGAAATTATATAAAGGGGCTGGAGTATCATCACAAAGCCATTTTGTTGGCAGAAAAAAGTGGGAACATATCTGTACTCGCCTGGGCTCAAAATCAGATTGGGCATATATACAAGGATAAGGAAGAATATGAAAAAGCGATCAGTTTATACACTGATGCAAAACATAATGCCAGTCTGGTGAAAGTTATGATTTTAGAGGTTTGTCCAATGATGAAC
>JBBKXU010000139.1:0-5182 GCA_037969645.1 Ferruginibacter sp.
GGTCTGTGTTATCCGTGTTCTATCCTAAGCCATTTTCCTCGGTGTATTTATCTTTTTAGGAGGAGCTGCTTTTACTGCAGCAGCTTTTGCCTCAGCCCTTGGTTTGTTGTCCGGCACAGTTGAATCTGTATCCGGTAAATCAGATAATTTAATTTCTACTTTATTGGTTTGCAAAATACCTAACCACTTCACCATCTTTTTCATATCGCTGGCATAAACCCGGCTAAAATCCATTGTTGGGTAAACAGCTTCAAAATATGTTTTAACCGCAGCGGCATCGCCTTCAGCAGGTAATTTTTCTGTACTGGCAGTCATGGCTGTAAAAACATCCACCAAATTCACATTATCAGCAGTAGTAAAAACTTCAATACTCTCTAAATGAGAGAAATTATGAACCCTAGTGCTTACAAATTTTGTGCTTTTGTCTTCCAGTGATTTTACAACACCGCCATCGGCTTTTGAAGATAATAATTCAAATAAACCCGGTAAGCCGGTTACTGATACCAATTTGCTGTATTCCATATTCGTTGTTTAATTTTTAGGGCTGCAAGTTAATTCTAAAAAGGCAATTTATCTATTTGTTGCGGGCCATCTGGTTAATAGTGGGTTATTGCCGTTCATACCTTATATATGCCGCACTTACCACAAAAGACTGTTTTTACTTAAAAATGCTGCTTTGTCCGCCTGTTTTATTCCGTTGTGTCGTCTAATATGGCATACAAAAGAAAATATATGAGAATAAGATCAGTTTTATTAGCAGTGATTTTTAGCTTGGGAGCAGTAATTGCAAATGCTCAGGATATTACACTTAAAGGAAAATTATCTGATAAGGATAATAAAGCTCCTATTGATGGCGCTACTGTAACACTTACGGCTTCAAAGGATTCATTGAATCCTATAACCGTGCTTACCGATGCCAAAGGGAATTTTAGTTTTAAGGGATTGAATGCTGACAAATACCGTTTGGTAACCAGTGTAATTGGCTATGATATTATCATCCAGAACATCAATTTACAGGCTAGCAATAAAGAGCCTTTGCAATTTACCCTTTCTAAAATGGCAAAGGAGTTAGAGGGAGTTGTGTTAACGGCGAAAAAATCATTAGTTGTTCAGCGGGGCGATACGTTGGAATTTAATGCCAGTGAATTAAAAGTGAATCCGGATGCTACTGCGGAAGATATGATTAAGAAATTGCCAGGTGTAGTTGTTGATAAGAACGGTAATGTTACTGCCATGGGCGAGCAGGTAAAAAAAGTAACCGTTGATGGCCGTGATTTTTTTGGCGATGATGCAACAGCGGCTTTAAGAAATTTACCATCTTCGGTAATTGACAAAATACAGGTATTTGACAGATTAAGTGACCAAGCACAGTTTACCGGTTTTGATGATGGTAACAGTACAAAATCGATAAACATTGTAACCAAAGCCAATATGCGTAGCGGACAGTTTGGCCGTATATATGCAGGTGCCGGTACCGAAGGAACATACAATGCTGGCGGAAACATGAGTCTTTTTAAAAACAACCTGCGTTTAACTTTTGTCGGGTTAACTAATAATGTAAATCAGCAAAATTTTGCTTCTCAGGATTTACTAGGCGTTACCAGTAGTGGCGGGGGACGTGGTGGTGGCCGTGGTGGCCGCGGTGGCGGAGCCGGTGGCTTCAGCGGTAGTGATAATTTTTCAGTAGGTGCTCAAAGCGGTATCAGTAAAACCAATTCATTTGGTGTTAACTATGCCGATATGTGGAGTAAAAAAACAGAAGTTACCGGCAGCTATTTCTTTAATAACGGCACTATCAATAACGACCAGCTGTCGAACACCGAAAATTTTCAAACCTCAGGCAAGAATCAATTTTACAACGAGAACCAGATTTCAAATGTAAAAAGCGATAATCATCGTATAAATTTCAGAATAAATTATAAGATTAATGATAAGAACTCGTTGATGATAATGCCAAGTCTTAGTTACCAAGCAGCCAAATCGGTAAGTGATATAATGGGTACTAATCGATTTAGCGCAACAGAGTTAATTAGTGAGTCGGTGAATAATAACATTAGCAAAAGCTCGGGCTATAATTTAAATAATAATATTTTATGGCGTCATTCACTTGCTAAAAAAGGCCGAACCATTTCTGTAAACTTTAATACAGCAGTTAACAGAAAGGCTGGCGATACCTATGTATTGAATACGAATGATTATTACAGAAACGGAACAGTAACCAGCGATACTTTGCAGCAATACACCGATCTGGTTACCAATGGCTACCAGTTTTCGGGAAACATATCCTACACGGAACCAATTGGTAAAAAAGGGCAATTGCAGTTTAATTACTCGCCTTCTTATGCTAAAAGTAAATCTGATCAGGAAGTGTTTCAATACGATTTCAATGGAGGCAAATATTCTGTATTTGATAATAACTTGTCCAACATATTTGACAATATCACCAGCAAGCAAACAATTGGATCGAGCTATCGTACTGGCGACAGAGATAATATGTTTTCCATTGGTGTAAATTATCAATATACTGAGCTGAACAGCGATCAGTCGTATCCCTTTGTAGCAGCCGTTAGCAAGAACTTTAATAATGTATTACCTAACTTAATGTGGCGCAAAAAAATAGATTCAAAAAACAGCATTCGTTTATTTTATCGTGCAACAACAAACACGCCATCAGTATCTCAGTTACAGGATGTATATAATAACAGTAACCCGTTATTTATATCAACCGGAAATACAGATCTTAAACAACAGGTTGGTAATATGGTAAGCATAAGGTACCAGTTCACCAACACCAAAAAAGCGAAAAGCCTTTTTGTAAATGCATATCTGCAACAAAATAATAACTATATCACCAACGCCACTTATACGGCATCTAGAGACAGTGTGTTAAACAGTTCTGTAACCTTGTACAAAGGGTCTCAGTTGTCTAAACCGGTTAACGTAAATGGACAGTGGAGCTTACGTTCTTTTTTAACTTACGCTATGCCGCTTAAGTTTATAAAGTCTAATCTAAGTATTAATGGAGGGTTAACCTATAATAATACACCAGGCTTGATTAACGGAGTAAAAAATACTTCTAAATCGTATACGTATAATACCGGTGCTGTTATAGCAAGTAATATCAGTGAGTATATCGATTTCAATGTTAATTACTCAATCAACTTCAGCGATGCTAAAAATTCTATTCAGCCGCAGCTGAACAATAAGTATATCACGCAGTCGGCGGGTGCACAGGTTAATTTATTAAGCAAAAAAGGCTGGTTTGTACAAAACAATGTGAGTTACGAAACCTACAGCGGACTAACCGACGGTTTCAACCAGAATTACTGGTTATGGAATGCCGGTATAGGAAAAAAATTCCTGAAGAAGCAAGCTGGCGAATTGAAGCTGACCGTGTTTGACCTATTAAAACAAAATCAAAGCATACAGCGTACAGTTTCTGATTCGTATATACAAGACGTTCAAAATCTGGTATTGCAACAGTATTTTATGCTGACATTCACTTATAGTCTTAAAAACTTTGGAACGGCAAAATCTGTAAGTACAGGTAACGACAGAGAAAGAGGTGGACCGGGAGGTGGTGGATATCGTCCGTTTTAATTATTTTTAGAAAAGATTAATAAATGAAACGTTTTGAACCAACCAGAATTGATTGTACAACTGCAGCAGGGAGACGAACAGGCTTTTACAAAGCTGGTCGATGAATGGCAGGATATGGTTTATAATACGGTGCTGGGAATAGTACAAAACGCCGAAGATGCAGATGATATAACGCAGGAGGTTTTTATACAGGTATATCAGTCGGTAAGTTCTTTTAAAGGCGATTCAAAATTTTCTACCTGGCTTTATCGCATTGCTGTAAGTAAAGCGTTAGACCATGAAAAGAAGAAGAAACGTAAAAAGCGGTTTGGATTTGTGCAGGGTTTGTTTGGTAGTGGAGAAGTAGAACAGGTACATGCGGTAGAATTTGATCACCCGGGTGTGCAGATGGAGAAAAAGGAGAGAGCCAATGATTTGTTTTTGGCATTAAAGCAGATACCAGATAACCAGCGTATTGCTTTTACACTGCATAAACTGGAAGGACAAACCTACCAGGAAGTGGCAGAAATAATGAACACAACTTTGTATGCTGTTGAATCGTTGATGGGAAGAGCAAAAGCAAACTTAAAAAAGGAATTGAGTAAGTATTATCAGAATAATATTCCGGAACAATAAAATATCCGTTATGAATAAAAATGAACAAGTAAATAAGTTGGTTGAAGATGCACTTAATAGTGTAGATGATATACAACGTGCAGCGGCGAAGCCTTTTCTGCTCACCCGTATTAACGCCCGGATGACTAAAGGGAAAGCGTCAGCCTGGGAAAAAGCAAGCTGGTTTGTAACCAGGCCTGCCGTGGCTTTTACTGGCCTGTGTATGATTATTCTGGTAAACGCCATGGTTTTTATGTTTAACGGCACTTCAAATAAAGAACTAACAACTGAGCAGGTTGCTCAAGGCCCCGCCGATGAATTTTCTTATACGGTAGCTACTATTTATGATTTTGAAAATACCCAACCACAATGACGAACACACAAAACAAAAGCAAGATTTTTTTAACCATCATCGGTATTTTACTGGTGGCCAATATTGCCCTGGTTGCATTTTTGTTGTTGAAAAAAGACGATGACAAGCATGAAGGTAAACGTCCCGACAGAAGAACCATGATTGGCAATTTTTTGAAAACAGAAATTGGATTTGATTCATTGCAGATTCAGCAATTTGATACCTTAAGTGTAAGACACAAGGAGAATATGAAAAAAATGTTCGACAGTTCACGCAGTACCAAGGATAAACAGTTTAAGGAATTATCTGCAGCCAACTTCAGCGATTCGGCGATGATTAATGTTGCCGAAAGATCTGCAGCAGCTCAAAAAACCATGGAGCTTAAAATGTTCAACCATTTAAGAAATATAAGATTACTTTGTACGGCCGAACAGTTGCCTAAATTCGATTCTCTTTTTGTAAAGATGCTTAATAAAAGAGGCGGTGAAGGAAAGAAAAGAATGGGAGACTCGACAAGAACTAAAAGAAGCGAAGATTAAAAAGCAGTTTATTTTCAGATTCGAAGGAATCTGTATTCAGAATCGTATAAATAATCAAGTCACAAACCTTTAAAAAAATAAAATGAAAAAACAATTG
>JBBKXU010000140.1:0-5111 GCA_037969645.1 Ferruginibacter sp.
GGCATTATTGAATGTAAAGTAAATGGCTTACCACTTGGCCTTGGCGAACCAGTTTTTGATGCTGTCGAGTCTTTAATAAGTCATGCGGTTTTTGCCATACCTGCCGTAAGAGGTATCGAATTTGGGACGGGCTTTGCTGCGGCAAAAATGTTTGGCAGTCAGCACAACGATGCCATTGAAAATAAAATGGGTAAGACTTTTACCAACCACGCCGGTGGAATCGTTGGCGGCATAACCAATGGCAATGAGTTGGTTTTTCGTATCGCCATCAAACCTACTTCCTCAACACCAATTGAACAACAAACGTTGAATATTGAAACGGATACTGTTGAAAGCTTTTCAGTAAAAGGCCGCCACGATCTTTGCATTGCTTTACGTGTGCCGGTAATTTTAGAAGCGGTAACGGCTTTTACGCTCGCCGACCTCATGCTGCTTGAGCAAAAAATTCCCCGTGTTATTGCTTAATCAAACAGCCGTCTGTGGTAATTAATTTGACCTAGATGATAAGTTAAATGGCCGTAAAGATGTAACAGCATTTGTTCAATGGTTACAATGCTCCCGTGTTTCTCCAACGGGAATTCCTTTTCCATATCAGCATCTGTTAATTTTGAGAAAGTATTGTTTACAATAAGAATGCAGTTGTCAATATTTATTACCAGATCTTTCCGGGGAATGTTTTTTAAACTGAATTCATCATCCCTGTGCCGTACATAACCCGTGTGGCCAAGGGTGGCGCCAATAAAATGATTCAGGTTACCAATCAAGTGCAGACATAAATTTCCGGCACTGTTGCTAATGCCTTCTTTTACGAGCCATAAATTATTTTCATCCCGGTATAAATCTATTTCGGTTTTTAGTTTTTGCAGGTCTCTCTCAAAAAGTTCAGTTAGTGATTTTGTGAGCATGGGTTATCTTTTTTAATTGTTTAAAATCAAGATCAAGTAGTTCGTAAAAAGCTGTATTGGGTAAATAATAATGCCACCACTCGGTATCCAAGGGTTTAAAGCCGTGTTTTTCCATGATGTTTTTTAAGAGCAATCTGTTTTGTAAAATCTCCTTTGGTAAACCTGTAAAAGCATGATGTGCTGTATCGCTGAAATTATCGAAACTCGTTCCCATGTCAACTTCTGCCTTAGTTTTTAAATCAACAATGGTAAGATCAACAGCAATACCACGGTTATGTCCGCTGCCTTTTTTGGGATCGGCAGCATAACGGTCGTCTTTAACAGGCTCCCATAATTTTTCGGTAACTGAATAGGGCCGGTAAGCATCAAAGATTTTTAATGTAAGTCCTTTTTTGAGCAATTCTTTTTGAATAACGGCTAAAGAATCTGCAGCGGCCTTACGCAAATAAGTTGTGTTGATTTTAGGATAAAATTTTCGCTGCATAAAATTATTAGCTGTAGCATACCTTAAATCCAATTGTAAACCCGGAATCGCCTTTTTTAGGTCAACCATGGCTTTTGCCGGGTTATGCTCAACTGTTTTTTGCAGTACAGCCGGGCTATTAATAACCCATAAGCCGTATTTATTTAGTATAGTATCCTGCGCAGCAGTGCCAGATATTTGTAAAATAAAAACAAATGTGAAAATTAATGACAATTGAAAACGATGTGTTATCTTGTTCATAGTATCAACCTCCCTAATATCCGTCTTGAAAAATTTAGTTTCAAGTTACAAATATTTAACCCGATTTATGCAATATTGCAAAATACGATACCGGCAGTTTTCATCATGTATCTTTCTGTTGTTCATTTTATCATGCGGTAATAATGATAGCAAAAAGGACGAGAATATTATTGCCGACCCCAAAGCAATGGATAATAAGGTAGCAGATAATATCAGCAATGCGTTGAAAAATGCTTTGGATAATTCAGGAAAAATTGACGACAGTACAACTATCGAACTAAAACAAATTGCAAATGAGTTTTACAGTAAAAATGATTATAAGCCGGTTTGGAGCAGTAGGGGCAAGTGGTATAGCCTGGCCGATTCTCTTTATCAGTTTATTGCAAATGCTGAAGATGAAGGACTTTTTCCGTCGGACTATCATTACAAAGATTTAAAGTTTGTAAAAGACACCTTGGATGCAGATTCGCTCACACGTATGAATGCCGCATTGTGGACCAAGGCCGATCTGTTGCTTACCGATGGCTTTATGCATATTATTAAAGACCTTAAACAAGGGCGTTTGCAACCTGATAGTCTCTCGTTAAATAAGGATTCGGTGTTGGTTGATAAATTTTTTATAGCAACGCTTAATGAATTATTGCAAAAGAAAGATTTTACCGGCCTGCTTAATTCGCTTCAACCAAAACATAAAAATTATTGGGAATTGAAGAAAGGCATCAAGCGCTTTGTTGACAGTATGGATCGCCGTGATTATACCCATGTAACATTCCCGTTTAAAAGAGGCGATGAAAAAGATTCGCTCTTTTTTATCAGAATTTTACAAAAGAGATTGCTCGAAAGTAATTGTATTGATTCGGGTAAAAACCTGCCCGATTCCGCCACGTTGTACAAAGCAATAAAGAAGTATCAGGTAAAAAACAACCTGATAGCCGATGGGATGTACGGAAGGAATTTAATTGGTTCTCTAAACAGTAATGATGTGGAGCGATTTAAACGTATTGCCATTACCTTAGACAGGTATAAACAGCTGCCACCTAAAATGCCCGAAAAATATATATGGGTAAATATTCCGGGTTATTATTTAGTGTTGATAAATGCAGATACGGTTGTGTTGGAATCGAGAGTAATTACCGGTAGACCCGAAACCCGCACACCATTGCTCACTTCCGAAATTTCGGATATGATCACTTACCCGACCTGGACTGTGCCCAATAGTATTATTGTAAAGCAATATCTGCCAAGGCTTAAGAACAATCCTAATTATATTTCCAGGATTGGATTAAAATTATTGAATAGCAAGGGCGAGGTCGTTGATCCCAACACCGTCAACTGGAACAAGTACTCCCGTGGCATTCCTTACAAAGTTATGCAAGGCAGCGGCGATAATAATTCGCTTGGGGTATTTAAATTTAATTTTAGTAATCCTTATTCGGTTTATTTACACGACACTAATCAGCGCTATCTTTTTAAGAATGCAAACCGGGCATTAAGCCATGGTTGTGTACGTGTACAGGAATGGGACAAGCTGGCTTATTATATTGCTGACAACGACAGTACATTAAGTATAAGAAGAGATTCTTTAAAATATACAGCAGACTCCATTAGGAACTGGATTGCAAAGAAAGAACGGCGCCGTATTGATGTAAAAAATCACATACCACTTTATATCCGTTATTTTTCCTGCGAGGGGAAAGACGGAATAATAAAATTTTATGAAGATATTTACGGCGAAGATAAATTGCTGATGGAAAAATACTTTGCTAAAAAGTGAAGAACAGCAATACAGTAAATTACTTTATCTTTAATTATGTCCTTGAAATCAAATGCTATACATATCGGCATTGTAAAACACATTTTTTGTACAGTATTTGTAAGTGTGTTTTTCCTTTCCACTATGCCTGCAATTGCCCAAAATCGTACGGGAAACAATAAAATTAAAGCCAAAAAAACTACCCGGGTTTTTTACGGACAAGCAAGTTATTATGCCAATAAATTTGATGGAAGGCGTACAGCCAACGGGGAAATTTTTCGCCAGAAAAAACTGACCTGTGCCTGTAATGTTTTACCATTGGGTACCTGGATAAAAGTGACTAATTTAAAAAACGGCCGCTCGGTAGTATTTAAAATAAACGACCGGATTCACCCAAAGATGAAGCGGATTGTTGACCTTTCTAAGGCCGCGGCCCAACGGCTTGGCTATGTGTCCCGGGGACTTACCAGGGTGAAAGTTGAACTTCTTGATAAAAAATTGATTCCCCGGCAATAACGCTCTGTGCTTGGGTTTTTCGGCAGCTAATTTAACTCCATAATAATAGTTGGAATTATGTTGGTAAATTATTTTACGATATGGAGTTAAGCAGCTATTTTTGTTGCGATTTAGAAAATTAACACTTATGAAGAAAATCTTATTGGTATTTATAGGCCTTGGCCTAATTGCAACATCTTTTGCACAAGGTGAAAGCAAAAAGCAATCATCTCTGGGAATTAGTTTTTTCCTGAATGATTTTAATACTGCAAAAAACCTCCGGTCTTCCGACCTGTCAACGGTATTGCGTGGTAAAGATTGGCATAAAACCAGCAAAATGTCTGCAGGAATGGCAATCAGTTATTTACAAGGGCTGAGTAATAATCTTGATTTTGTTGGTACATTATCGGGTTCATTTATTGAATATCCGATAAATGGAAAACCTAGGGCTGCTAACCCAAGTTTACTACTTGAAGGTGTTGCAGGAGTAAATTTAAAATTACTGTCGGATAAGTATTATGTTAATCCGTTCCTTACAGCAGGTATCGGCGCATCTAAGTACCGTGGTTATTATGGCGCATTTATGCCCTTTGGTGCAGGTGCTCAGATAAAGGTAGCAGATGATGTATTTGTAATGTGGAATTCACAATACCGTGTTCCGATAACAGAAAATGCATCTTATCACTTATATCATAGTATTGGGGTAGTTGCAAGTATTGCTAAAAAGAAAGATGCAGCTCCTGTTGTAGTTCCAATACCAGTTGTAGAACCACCAAAAGACAGAGACGGTGATGGTGTGTTGGATTCTCTTGACAAATGTCCGGATGTGGCTGGTCTTGCTTCATTGCAGGGTTGCCCTGATAGAGATGGCGACGGAATTATAGATTCAGAAGATGATTGTCCGGATGTTGCAGGTTATGCACGTTACAAAGGTTGTCCAATACCTGATACTGATAAGGATGGTATTAATGATGAAATAGATAAGTGTCCTACTGTTCCGGGTATTGCCCGTTACAATGGATGTCCAATACCAGATACTGATGGGGATGGCGTAAATGATGAAGAAGATAAGTGTATTAACGAAAAAGGGCCAGCTTCTAATTTTGGTTGTCCTGTAATTAGTGAAGAAATTATCAAGCGTGTTAATTTAGCCGATAAGAATGTGTTCTTTACTACTGGAAAGTATGAACTTCTAAAAAAATCATTCCCTAAACTTAATGATGTAGTGACAATC
>JBBKXU010000141.1:0-13573 GCA_037969645.1 Ferruginibacter sp.
AAATATAATAGTAAAGAATTTTATTTGTCGCTTTGTTTTCCGGTAATCTCCAGGAATCTTGTTTCAAGAGATTTTCGTTTTACATTTAGTTTATTAAGCACAATACCCTGTTCAAAACAAAACTTGTTAAGGCTTTCGCCGCTTACTTTTTCGGAGCAAACCAAATGCAGATCATTATCAACTGCTGAAATAGAAACCACACCTTCCATTTTTTGTAGCAGATTTTTTAATGTAGCATTGTCAGCAGCACACACTTCCATAAGTATGCTCACGCTCGTTTTTCCGTCGCCAGTATTCATCAGGTCGGCAACAGGACCAACAGTTTTTAAAACACCTTTTTGAATAATAGCCACGTGCGTACAAACTTTCTCCACTTCATCCAGTATATGACTTGCCATGATGATCGTCTTGCCACTCTTGTATAAAGTCTTTATCAAATCCCTTATTTCGGCAATCCCTGCGGGATCAAGGCCATTAGTAGGTTCATCAAAAACCAAAATATCCGGATCGCCCAATAAAGCAGACGCAATTGCCAGGCGCTGTTTCATACCCAGAGAAAAAGTATTAAACTTAGAATCTTTACGTTCGTATAGATTTACTATTTTCAAAACCTTGTCTATATCTTCCTCTCCTCTTCCTTTTATCTTAGCTGCTATCCGCAGATTTTTTTCTGCACTCAGGTAATGATAAAAATTTGGCGTTTCCAGCAACGTGCCTATTTTCTTTCTTAGATCATTCGCTGCAAGTTCTTCGCCAGCCCAAGTATAAGTACCTCCCGATGATTTTATTACATCCATTACAATACCGAGCAAGGTTGTTTTACCGCTACCATTTGGTCCTAAAATACCAAATACCGTTTTTGGAGGCACTGAAAAACTTACATCATCAAGCGCCTTAACTCTTTTGTAATTTTTAGTAAGATTATTAATACTGAGTATTGCCATAGTTGAAATTATAAATGGCAATGAAGATAAATGAATTTTGTTAATCTGTATGAGGCAAATGTTTTTCGTGCCAAACTGAAGAAAATGCGCCAACCACGGCGAAACCATATTTATTAAAGTTGAGTGTATTTAAGCGGAGGTCGTCAATATCTTGCTGTAAAACTATACGGGTAAAGGGATTCAGTGTGCCTCCTTTCTCTCCGGCGGCAACTTCGGGGTTATACTGAAAATGCGGATCGACCAAAGTGCCTCTGGGATACATAATGCCTGGAGTACCTCCACCTCTTATATCCAAGTGATGTGGATGGTCTAACCCAATTGTATGACCAAATTCGTGAGCAGCCGTGGTGGAGTTATTGAGCAGGTTATCTAATTGAAAATAACCGGTGTTTGAATTCAATCCATCAACAAAGGAAATATTGCCGCTGGCAAATTCTTCAATGCGAAAATAATTATTGCGGGGATTGCTGTTTTCAAAAACGTTTTCTGGGACCAGCTCCGGCTCGAATTTACCTGCTATGTTGAACCTTACATTATATTCTCTTTTAGAAAACCAACCCTCACTGATGGCAACCATGCCATTAGCTTGATTCCAAAAATGCTCTATATCTTTTGCAATTTGAAACGCCAGATCATCATTGGCAGCATCGCCATAAATATTAATTATGGCGTGAAGGATAAGTTGGTTGTTTTGTGGTTGAAGTTCGGCTTCGCCCATTTTTAATTCCGTAAGGGTTTTCCTGTTTTTAAAATAGACTGAATTCTTTCCAATGTTTTCTTCTCTCCTGTTAAACTTAAGAACGCTTCTCTTTCCAGGTCAAGTAAATATTGTTCGCTTACTAATGTTGGTGCACTCAAATCGCCACCACACATAACGTAAGCCAGTTTTTTACCCACGGTTACATCATGATCGGTTGCGTATTTGCCACGCCACATACCGTTAATTCCAGCATGCATAGCGCCCAACATAGAACGGCCCAGCACTTTAATATCAGTGCGTTGCACGGGCATTACATAACCATCATCAGACAATTCTATTACCGCTTGTTTGGCTTCTGCAATTCTGCGGCCCTGATTCATACATACTTCATCAACACCATTTCTGTAAATACCTAAATCGTAAGCTTCTTTTGCCGAAGTTGCAACTTTCGCAGTGGCAATGGTTAAAAAGCGATTTTGCAGTGGGATAGTTTCCGGCTCGCCGTTATGTACTTCATCAGCAGCACGTAAAACAAATTCTTTTGTTCCACCACCGCCGGGAATAACGCCAATGCCCACTTCCACCAAACCGGTGTAGGTTTCAGCAGCAGCAATAACTCTATCGGCATGCAGACTCATTTCACAACCTCCTCCCAAAGCAAGGCCATGTGGTGCAAGCACTACCGGTATTCCGGAATAACGCACCCTCATCATCGTTTTTTGAAACTGGCGAATGGCCATATCAATTTCATCATAATCCTGTTCTATCGCCATCATAAATATCATGGCAACATTGGCACCTGCACTAAAGTTTGAACCTTCATTTGCAATTACCAATCCCTTGTATTTATCTTCTGCCAGTGCAATTGACTTTTGTATTCCTTCCAGCACTTCGCCACCAATGCTGCCCATTTTGGTGTACCACTCCAAACCTAAAACATCATCTCCTAAATGATAAGTGCGACATGCTGAATTTTTCCACACAGTTTCATTTTCAAAATTCTTCAATACAATAAAGGCATCACCACCCGGCATGGCTTTGTAAGCCTTGCTGCTTACATCGTAATATAGCCTCTTTCCGTTTTCTACTTTATAAAACGATGTGGCACCGCTGGCAAGCATTTCATCAATCCATGGCGCAACTTTATGCCCGGCAGCTTTCATAGCTTCAGTGGTTTTTGCAACCCCTAATACATCCCAACTTTCGAATGCGCCAATCTCCCAGCCAAAGCCGGCCATCATACCATCATCAACACGGTACAGCTCATCGCTTATTTCGGGAATGCGGTGAGAGATATAAGAGAACAGGTTATAATGAAACAGGCGATAAAATTCTCCGGCTTTATCAGTGCCTGCACATAATGCTTTAATCCTTGTTTTTAAATCTTCAATTGGCTTGGCCGTTTCTAAAGTTGCAAACTTTGGTTTTTGCCTTGGGCCATATTCCATGGTTTTTAAATCAAGCGTAAGAATTTCTTTTTCGCCGCTGGCAGATTTTGTTTTCTTGAAAAAACCCTGTCCCGTCTTATCTCCCAGCCAGTTATTCTCCACCATTTTATTTAACCAAGTTGGAATATTAAATTGCTCCTTGGCTTCATCGTTGGGGCAATTATCATGCACTCCGTTCGCCACCTTAACCAATGTATCAATACCAACTACGTCACCTGTGCGGAAAGTAGCCGACTTGGGACGGCCAACAACCGGCCCTGTTAAAGCATCAATTTCATCAACTGTTAACCCCAGTTTTTCCATAGCATTCATAATAGCCATCATGCCAAAAACACCAACACGGTTGGCGATGAAAGCAGGGGTATCCTTACACAAAACAGTTGTTTTACCTAAAGTAACATCACCGTAATGCATTAAGAAATCAACAATCTCGGGGTCGGTATGCGGTGTAGGAATAATTTCAAGCAACCGCAAATATCTTGGCGGATTAAAAAAGTGTGTGCCGCAAAAATATTTCTTAAAATCATCACTCCTGCCTTCAGTCATCATATGAATAGGAATTCCCGAAGTATTCGATGTAATTAATGTACCGGGCTTACGGTATTTTTCAACATCGGTAAAAACAAGTTGTTTAATATCCAGTCTCTCAACCACTACTTCAATTACCCAATCGCAATCGGCAATATCTTTCATATTGTCGGTAAAGTTTCCGGTCTTTATAAGCTTTACTACATCTTTTGTATAAACCGGCGATGGGTTCGATTTTATAGCCGCCGTCAACGCATCGTTTACAATCTTATTACGGGCCGCTGGTTTAGCATCTTCCGGTAAATCTTTTGGTAAGATATCAAGCAACAATACCTGCAAACCAACACCTGCAAAATGACAGGCAATACGGCTGCCCATTACGCCACTGCCTAAAACGGCTACTTTTTTTATTATTCTTTTCGACATGATTAAAATTAGTTAGTTAAACAACTATTTATAAAATCGAAATTAAGACATTCCTGTTTAAGCGGAAAATAAAAAGAGAAATACAGTGCTGTTAAGGGTATAAGACAATTTGAACAGCCTTTTCGTTCTTAATTTTGTTCTTAAACAGGCGGTTTACCAAACTCAAAGGGTTATCATCTGCCCAGGTTAAAACCGGATAATTAGGGAAGTAATTTTGCAGAAAAGTATATTGAAAGTAGTAGCCAGAGAGCGCGTTAACCCTTGAGCTTTTAATAACTACAGTAATACTATCGGCCCATAATTTTATATCATCATCCTCAAGTTTATAGGGGTTAAAAAACGGAATATAATAGGATGTATAAAATCCGCAATCGCTAAAAGCGGATAGGAGATTTGCGTCGCCTGATTCTATCAACAATTTGTTTTGCAAAACGTAGTTTTTCTGCAATTGAATCAGTGATGATAGGGCTGCATTTGAATTTATTTCACTCAGGTTTTTAATATCGAGCCAGATGCTTGCATTCATCTTTTGTTTATGGTATTGCTCAAGCAACTGATTCAAATCAAAGCCAATATTTTTATCGGCATCATGATGTACTAAAAAATTATTTTTAATAGTATCAAAATAAACATCGCACTCAAAGCCGCTTACATCTGCAGATAATTCACTCAGCCTCTGGCGTGTATTAATTCCTTTTTTCCAATTCTTGCTTTTGTTTATTAAAACAGTGTTGCTTTTTGGCATTCCGTCAATAGCAGCACATGTTGAAAAACTCTTGGGAAACAACATCCTCGTTTGTCCTTTGTGCTGCAACACATCACCCAACAGGTAAAGGCCTATGATAAAAGCCATTATCTTATATTTGTTTTGTGCAATCAGCTTCAGCATGAATACATTAGTTTTATGAAATTTAAACTTTTACCATTAAACGGTAAGGCAGTTTGGCAAAATAACAAAGCTTTTATTTGGTTTTTGTTGGTGTTGCTATTGACATATTCTATTTTAAAAATAATATTTTATCAGTACAACCATCAATTATTATTTGCTGGTGCAGAAAATGCTGTTGCAATATCTGAAAAATTGCGACTGGTTAAATGGTCAATTACTCAGGATATACTTACTGTACTCGGTATAAATTCTATTTTACTGTTTTGCCTTTGGGCGGGAAGGCTTGTAAATCCAAAAATTTCTACCTGGTTTACTGTTCCCCTATTTGTTTTGATAAACAGCATTGCCGTAATACTCAACTTGATTGACATATTCTATTTCCGGTTTCATTTTCAGCGGACAAATGCTGACCTGTTGTACGTTTTAGACCATCCAATGAACCGGTTGATGCAACAAAGCTTGTTCCTCATTCTGATTTTTGTGATAGCATTTGCAGCAATCATTTACCTGATGTGGCGTTTGCATAAAAAACTAATGGTCCCTTTTGCAAATGGGCATAATGCCGGTCTAATAACAGCGATACTGGGTATCATTTTTCTAGTTTCCTTATTAATGAAAGCTGAAACCGGCAAATACCTAGTGCCCACCTACCCCATGGTTCAACTAAAAAGCAATGAATTACCGGTTGTTCAAAATTCGTTTCATACGTTTCTGTTTTCGGTTTTCCGAAATGGAGAAAGCACGCCATTTAAAAGTTACATGACTAACGCAGCATGTGATTCAATTATGCCCATCAGAAAAAAACTTGATATCAATATGGGTGACAACAACAAACAAAATATTGTGTTGTTTATTATGGAAAGTGTGCCTTACGATTTCTTTGACTCTACAAGCGCTTATAAGGTTACCATGCCATTCTTTGATTCTTTGTTAAATAAAAGTTCTTTTTATAATAATGCATTTTGTTACGCTCATGAATCTAACAAAGGTATCACGGCTATACTGGCGGGCATTCCTACTGTTACAGATATTCCGGTTTATCACTCGGCCAATATAAATATGCCTTTTACTGCAATTGGAAAGAGTCTCAGCAAACTAAACTATCATTCATTTTTTTGTATTGGAGACGAATACGACAATTTTGGATTTGCCAAATGTATGAATTGGGTAGGCGTAGACAAGTATTACAGTAAAGAAGATATTCCGGGTTATAAAAATCTCCCGAAACACAGCATGGGTATACAGGATGAATATGTACTTGACTTTTTTTTTCAGAAAGTAAAAATTCAGCAAGCTCCTTTTTTGGGCGTTCACTATAATATCTCTACACATTATCCATACGATATCCCTGTTGAGTTTGCAAGAAAGCTACCGGCCAACTACTCTGCCCCAATGAAAGCCATGCGTTACTATGATTACTGTATTCAAAAATTCTTCGACGCAGCGCAGAAAGAACCCTGGTTTGCTAATACTAAATTCATTTTCTGTTCCGATCATTGGCTATTCCCTGAAGGGAAAAAGGGTGTTTATAATGCTTTGTCCGGCTACAGAATTCCAGTAATAATATACGACCCGTTAATTAACAAGCGCCAAATAATTAATTATCCTGTTAGCCAGTTTGATATACTAGAAACGATTTTAGCTACTGCGGGATACAGAGACAGTTTAATATCCTATGGTGAAAACCTATTGGACAGTTTGCACACAGATAAAGTTGTATTTACCAAAGCAAATGCAAATTTATATCAGGTTATCGATAGCTCTTATATCCTGGGTTTCAACAGCAGCAACGGAAAGGTTGAATTTTTATACAATTATAAAACTGATAAATTACTGAAAAAAAATCTCGTTACCGATCCAGCTGCCTCGTTAAAATTTAAACCCCTTTCTATCAAAATCAAAGCCTTTCTGCAAAAGGCTAACATGCAACGCAACGCCTTGCCATTCAAATAACAAATAAAAAACTGCCGCATTTCTACGACAGTCTATAAAATAATTTCGCTTAATGAATTATTGAAAAAACTCCACTTTTTGGCTGTTTATATAACCCACTTTGCCCGGCACCATTGGCTTGCCTTCTTCCTTTGGCGATACCGAACTCGTTTTAACCCGAATATACTCTGCGCCTTTTATCACACTAACTTCAGCATATTTAGGTTCAACAATATTATGATTTAAAAACACAAAACCTTTAAGGTTATTTTCGCCGGTTAAAATAAATCCTCCAGCTTCATCATAAACAATATCTGTGTAAACAGGCTCAGCAACCATTTTATATTTGGAACTTTTGATTCCGGATTTTCCATTTTTAGTGAAAACTAAATAATTATTGCCATCATTTGCCTGCACATATTTCAACTTTGTATTTTCAACTGCCATATATAAAGACCCATTTCCAAACATCATTCCTTTTAAACCGTCTTTTTCTACGATAAGGTAGGGCATTACGCTCATGTATATTTTTTCAATGTTTGAATATTCAAAGGGGACAATCACATCAAATGTCTTATTAAATACACCAAATTTACCTTCCCTGGTGGCGATATAATAACTGTCTTCAGCGCCGGGCATTTTGTAATCATCCACAATCTTGTCATACAGATCTGTTTTTCTAATGGTACTGTAGTTTGATATTACAGTAACTGTATTCGGTTTGTTTATTTCCGGTGCACTGCTTTCTGCAATAGCCGGGCATTGGGGCATTACCGCACCCTTGGTATCAATGCATATTTCATACCCGTTCGCCTGCACAGAAGCGCCAGCAAACAAAACTGTTTTTTGGTCAGCTAAATCACCCTGGCCGGTTTTTACCGTTCCTTTTTTCTCAAAATAACCAAAGCGGAAGTGATTCGCCGATAAAAACTTATACGGAATTACCACTTTGCCCGCTTTGTTGATATAGCCATATTTACCTCCTTTCTTTACAACGGCAAAGCCTTCGTAAAAAAGATTGGCTTCTTCAAATTCGGGCATTATCACCATTGACTTATCAGGGTTTGCATAACCCCACACGTCACCCATGCGATAAGGAATCATAGATAAATCGGCATCCTGTGCAAATACGGGCATTGTACACACAAGAAGTAAAGCGAGTATTAATTTTTTGCTTGTCATAATAGTAGTTTTATTTATCGTATATAAAACAAAAATGGGTCCAAAGAGTTAAAAGTTACAAAATAAATCTGTAAGTGCCTAGTAACTAAGCTCATAATATAATTTACTTTCAAATATATTAGCTTACACCACTCCCGGTATCTATAGCTGAATCGGGGTTAACAAAATGCAGTTTCCCGTTTTTATCCTCTGCCATTAATATCATTCCGGCGCTTTCAATACCCCTCATTTTACGTGGCGCAAGGTTAGCTACCACTACAACCTGTTTGCCAACTATATCTGCCACTTCAAAGTGCAATGCTATTCCGCTCACAATGGTCCTTTTTTCAAAGCCAAGATCAACTTCGAGTTTCAAGAGTTTATCTGCTTTTTCAACTTTTTCGGCCGAAAGTATGGAACCTACTCTCAAATCAATCTTTGCAAAATCATCAAATTGAATCTCTGGCTTAACAGCAGTTTCTTCAACATTCGAATTTTCTGCAGACATAGATTTTTCATTATTCTCAATCATCTTCTTTTTGTTTTTTAGTTTTTCTACCTGTTCTTTCACTTCGTCATCTTCTATTTTGCGGAACAATAATTCAGGTGCTCTTAAAGAATATCCCACGCTTACTAATTTTGCTTTGCCTGCATTCTCCCAATCCAGCATCTTATCCACCACCTTCATCATATAACACATTTTTTTAGCGGCAAATGGTAAAAAAGGATTGATGAAAACAGCCAAATTTGCTGTGAGTTGCAAACAAACATGCAGGCAGTTGTCTATTAATTTCTGTGCGCTTGGGTCTGTTTCAATACTCTTTGCAACAATCCACGGTTGTTTATCCTGCATATATTTATTACCCTTTCGTGCCAAATCAATCACTTCATACAATGCGTCTCTAAACTTATATCCCTCAATTAAATTTTCAATATTGGATTTTGTGTTTTGAATATCCTCGAACATTTTCTTATCCGCATCATCTAAAACATCTGCATGTAAAGGCGGCACTTTACCAGCACATAATTTATGCATGAGCACAAATGCACGGTTTACAAAATTACCAAAAATGGCCACCAGCTCACTGTTTACGGCATCCTGAAAGCCTTTCCAGGTAAATTCACTATCCTTGGTTTCTGGAGCAATCTGTGTCAGATAGTAACGCAGGGCATCTACCATCTGGTCGCCGCCATTTTCTTTTTTTACAAAGTCATTAATGTAATTGTCCATTTCAATACTCCATCCACGGCTGGTACTCATCTTGTCTCCTTCCAGATTCATGAATTCGTTACTGGGCACATTATCTGGCAAAATATTTCCATGCAGCTTAAGCATCACCGGAAAAATGATAGCATGAAAAACAATATTATCCTTGCCTATAAAATGAACAAGTTTGGTGTCCTTATCCTCCCAATATGGTTTCCAGTCTTTGTTATTATCTAATGCCCATTGTTTGGTAGCACTGATATAACCAATAGGTGCATCAAACCAAACGTACAGCACTTTACCTTCTCCTCCCTTTACGTCTGCTGGTAATGGAACACCCCAATCCAAATCTCTGGTAACTGCTCTCGGCTGCAAACCCAAATCCATCCAGCTTTTGCATTGGCCCAATACATTTACCTTCCAATCATCTTTATGTTCAGTTAAAATCCATTCTCTTAAAAAGTCTTCATGTTTATCTAAAGGCAAAAACCAATGAGTGGTTAATTTTTTCGTAGGAGGATTACCGCTTAATGTGCTTCTTGGATTAATTAATTGATCGGGACTTAAAGAAGTCCCACATTTTTCACACTGATCGCCATAAGCACTTTGGTTGGTACAAACCGGGCAAGTGCCGATGATATAACGGTCGGCTAAAAAAGTCTTGGCCTCTTCATCATAAAATTGATCAGTTTCTTTTTGAATCAAATCGCCTTTATTATTTAGCGCTGTAAAAAACTCCTGCGCCGTTTCATGATGAATGGGATCAGATGTACGGTGATAAATATCAAAGGAAATACCAAGATCGGCCATATTGCTTTTGAGCATGGCATGGTATTTATCTACAATTTCACGGGGTGTTGTTTTTTCCTTCATAGCCTGTATGGTGATGGCAGCACCATGTTCGTCGCTGCCACATACATAAACAACGTCAGCCTTTTTTGCACGCAGGTAACGTACATATATATCTGCAGGAAGATATGCGCCCGCCAAGTGCCCAATATGTTTTGGGCCATTGGCATAAGGCAGGGCTGAAGTAACTAAATATCGTTTGGGTTGGTTCATTAGGCTGCAAAAATACTCGAAAGCTTGTCATTGCCCAAACTTAAAGAAATGCATAACTCGGACAGCGGTTTATTAAGTATCCTCTTATTTCCCAATCTCCTTCTCCACCGCTGCAATAGCCTTCACCGTTTTCATAACCGAATCGGGTGTAACCGAAATACTATCAATTCCCAATTCAACCAGAAACTGTGCAAAATCGGGGAAATCGGATGGGCCCTGGCCACAGATACCCACTTTCACATTCATTTTCTTGGCTGTGGAAATTAACATCCGCAGGAGTTCCTTAACGGCAGGGTTTCGTTCGTCATATAAATGTGCCACGAGTGAGGAATCTCTGTCGAGGCCTAATGTTAATTGAGTAAGATCGTTACTGCCAATGGAAAAGCCATCAATATGTTTGGCAAACTCCTCGGCCAAAATAATATTGGAAGGCAGTTCCGCCATCAGGAAAAGTTCCAGCCCGGCTTTGCCTCTTTCCAAACCAAATTCTTTCATTACATCATGTACTTTATGCAATTCCTCCACAGTTCTGCAAAACGGAATCATCACCACCACATTATCCAGTCCCATTTCTTCCCTCACTTTTTTTATAGCAATACATTCCAATCCAAAAGCCGGCTTATACTTTTCGGAATAATAGCGGCTTGCCCCACGCCAGCCAATCATGGGATTTTCTTCATGAGGCTCAAAATATTTGCCGCCCAATAAATTAAAGTATTCATTGCTTTTAAAATCGCTAAAGCGTACAATTACTTTATTTGGATAAAATGCAGCGGCTATTTTAGCTACTCCATAACTCAGTTTCTGAATAAAGAAATCTTTTTCATCAACAAAACCCTGTATCATTTTATTGATGGCTGAACTCAGTTCTTCATCTCCCATTGTTTTATGCTGCATCAATGCCAGCGGATGTACCTGTATAAAATTATTGATGATAAATTCCTCCCTGGCCAAACCAACACCAGCATTGGGCAGGTGCGAAAATTTAAATGCCAGATTTGGTGATGCCACATTCAGCATGATTGGCGTTTTAACTTTCGGTAGGTCATTCAAGTCTGTCTCAATAGTTTTAAAGGGAACAATACCTTCGTAAACAATGCCCTCGTCACCTTCGCCACAGGAAGCTGTAACTTCCTGGCCGGTGCTTAAAATTTCTGTCGCATCCACACAACCCACAATGGCAGGCACTCCCAGCTCACGGGCTACAATGGCCGCATGGCAGGTTCTGCCACCTTTATTTGTAATGATAGCCGAAGCTTTTTTCATGATGGGCTCCCAGTCGGGATCAGTCATATCTGTAACCAATACATCTCCAGCCACAAATTCATGACCTTCTGTAACCCTTTTATCCAACGAAAATAAAATGGAAACTTTACCGGCACCAATCTTGTCACCAACTGCAATGCCTTTCAACAAAATTTTCCGTTGGTCATCTTCCTCCATTACATATTCTGTAATTTTTGAAACATCTTTTTGCGAATGAATGGTTTCCGGTCGGGCCTGCACAATAAATAATTCTTTTGATAAACCATCCACAGCCCACTCTACATCCATGGGGCACCAATGTCCTTTTAATTTACTGTAATAGGTTTCAATCTTGGTTACCCATTGAGCCAGTTGCACAATGCGTTCATCTTTTAAACAATATCGCTGCTGCAAAGGTTTTTCTACGTGGATGATTTTAACTCTTTCATCGGGGTTATCGCCATACACCATCATCTTATCTTTTCTACCCAATTTTTTTTCAATGATGCTGCTGAAGCCTTTCTCTAAAGTGGGTTTAAACACAATGTACTCATCCGGCGATACCGAGCCCTGTACAATCATCTCACCCAAACCAAAAGAAGCATTGATGACAACCACATCTTTAAAACCACTCTCGGTATCTAAAGAGAATGCAACGCCCGAAGCACCCAAATCACTTCGAACCATTTTTTGCACACAAACCGAAAGGCCGATGCTGAAATGATCGTACCCAAAACTCTGTCGGTAACTGATAGCCCGATCGGTAAAGATGGAAGCAAAGCAATTTCGCACTGCATTCATCAAAGGTGCCGGTCCTCTCACGTTCAGATAAGTTTCCTGCTGACCGGCAAAAGAGGCGTCAGGCAAATCCTCGGCAGTGGCAGAAGAACGCACCGCCACGTCAGTAATATCCTGATCGTACAATTGGCTCAGCTCATTGTATTTCTCAATGATGGCATCACTTAGTTCTTTGGGAAAACGGGCGTTTTTCAAAAGCTGTCTGGCCAGCAAACCACCACGCCTTAAAGATTCAATGTCATCCAATTTTATATCATTGATAACTTTACGTATTTCTTCATCCAGTTTATTATAGCGGATAAATTCACGATAGGCAGCAACTGTTACTACAAAGCCTCCGGGTATCTGTATCCCAAGCTGAGTAAGGTTTTGAAGCATCTCTCCCAAGGAGGCATTCTTGCCACCCACCTGTTCAATATCATTCATTCCCACTTTGTGTAGGTCGGCAATGTAAACTGAGTTGTCCATAAAATTGAGTTTATACTATAATAAAATGCTGCAAAAAAGAAGTTGCGGTGCAGTACATAGAAAGCAAGCTGTTGAGAAATTATTCTAAATTTAATGAAGAAAGCGGGTAATAAAAAATGAAATCATAAAAATCAGCTTTCTCTTTATGCAATGAAGCTTTTAGAATAACTTTAGTGTATGAAAAGAAAACATTTTCTTTCTTCAATAATCCCCTTAGCTGCGGCACTTGGAGCTGTAGCAAGAGGTAAAACCAGTATAGCTCCTGATTCTCCCGTAACCATTCCACCTTATTTAAAGCGTGGCGATACGGTGGGCATTTGTTGTCCGGCAGGATTTATTACAGCGAAGGACATTGAACCTGCATTATTAAAACTAAAAGAATGGGGCTTTACCGCAAAAGTTGGCAACGGTATTGGCAAAAAAGATTTTACTTACGGCGGAACTGATGATGAAAGAATAAACGACCTGCAACAAATGCTGGACGACAAAACTATTAAAGCCATCCTTTTTGCAAGAGGAGGTTATGGTGGCGTGAGGATAATTGACAAGCTGAATTTTAAAAAATTTGACAGAGACCCAAAATGGATTATCGGTTTTAGCGATGCTACCGTTTTTCACTCGCACATAAACGAGAATTATCGGGTGGCAACCATACATTCAAAAATGTGTAACAGTTTTCCATCCGATTGGAACAAAGCTGAGGCTGCCCAAAAAGAAACTATTGAATCGATAAACAAATGCCTGAAAGGAGAAAAAATGAAATAC
>JBBKXU010000142.1:0-15344 GCA_037969645.1 Ferruginibacter sp.
GATGCAATATTAAAAGGCACACCCAAAAACACATCTGCCGAACGTTGGTACAATTGACAGCTTAATCTTCGCCGTCCTCCCCCACTGGGGGAGTTAGAGGGGGCCGTATAAAACTGAAACAAACAATGACAAGGCATCAGTTTCATCTTTGGCAGATCAGCCACATTCCAGGCGCTGATGATCATGCGCCTGCTGTCGGGATTATTTTTTATAGTATGAATGAGTTCTTTTATCTGGTCAACTGTAGTTCAGCCTGCTCAAAATGATTTTTGTACAAATGCACATCTCCAAAAGAATGCACAAAATCGCCGGGCTCCATATCGCAAACCTGGGCAATCATCATTGTTAATAAAGCATAAGAGGCAATATTGAAAGGAACACCCAGAAATACATCTGCAGAACGCTGGTATAACTGACAAGAGAGTCTAGCCCTCGTGTCCCCCTTTAGGGGGTTGGGGGGTGTGGTATAAAATTGAAACAAACAATGACAGGGCATCAGTTTCATCTTAGGCAAATCAGCCACGTTCCAGGCGCTGATGATCATGCGCCTGCTGTCGGGGTTTGTTTTTAACGTATGAATGAGTTCTTTAACCTGGTCTACTTCTACGCCATCAGCTCCTTGCCAGCTACGCCATTGCTTTCCGTAAACCGGACCAAGATCACCGTTCTCATCCGCCCATTCATCCCATATTTTTACATTGTGCTCTTTTAAATATCCAATATTGGTATCGCCCTGTAAAAACCAGAGCAGCTCATAAATAATACTTTTTAGATGGCATTTTTTTGTAGTCACCAGCGGAAATCCATCAGCCAGGTTAAAGCGCATCTGGTAGCCAAATACACTGCGGGTGCCGGTTCCGGTGCGGTCGGCTTTATCGGTACCGGTTTCAATAATATGTTTAACTAAATCGAGATATTGCTGCATAGCTGCAAATTAAGTGAAAAGTTGAAAGCTGTCCCGACTAAATCGGGGGAAAGTTATGCAGATTAAAAAAACTTCTCAAATCGAAAACCCTGCTATCGTCAGTCGTCCGTTGTCAGTCGTCTAAGCCGTATCTTTGCAGCGGAGAAAAAATTATGAGTAAAGGAAAAGTTTTAATGGCAATGAGCGGCGGTATCGACAGTACCGTGGCTGCTTTAATGCTTCATAAAGCAGGTTATGAAGTAGTGGGCATTACTATGAAAACATGGGACTATGCCGCCAGTGTTGGCACCACCGGCAAAAAAGAAACAGGTTGCTGCAACCTGGATAGCTTTAACGATGCCCGGCAAGCTGCCGTACAACACGGTTTTCCGCATTTTATTTTAGACATTAGAGAAGAGTTTGGCGATTTTGTAATTGAGAATTTTGTTGAAGAATATATTGCCGGCCGCACACCCAATCCTTGTGTGATGTGCAATACGCATATCAAGTGGCGGGCACTGCTTAAAAGAGCAGATGCTATGGGTTGTGAATTCATTGCAACCGGGCATTACGCACAAGTACATCAGCATACAAACGGGCGATATTTTTTAAGAAAGGGAATTGACGAAACAAAGGACCAAAGCTATGCCCTGTGGGGATTACAGCAGGATCTATTAAAACGCACATTGCTACCGCTGGGCACTTATCATAAGAAAGATATTCGCCAGATGGCGCATGATTTTGGCTACCCCGAGCTGGCCAAAAAGAACGAGAGCTACGAAATATGTTTTGTGCCCGATAACGATTACCGCGGCTTTCTGAAACGTAAAGTTGAAGGGTTGGAAGAGCGTGTTAATGGCGGTAATTTTATTGACAAAACCGGTAAAATTTTAGGGCAGCACAAAGGCTATCCATTTTATACTGTTGGTCAACGCAAAGGCCTAGATATTGCACTGGGCAGGCCCGCTTTTGTAACCGAAATCCTACCAGAAACAAATACCGTAGTTTTAGGAGAAGAGCATGATTTAAACAGAACCGAAATGAAAGTTACCGGGCTAAACTGGATAAAATATGAAGGCATAACCGACGGTATGGAAGCCTTAACAAAGATTAGATATAAAGATAAAGGTGGATTAAGTAACCTTTACACATACGAAAATGGTATAAATGTTCGTTTTTACGAAGATGTAAAGGGTGTTGCTCCAGGTCAGAGTGCTGTTTTCTACGAGGGTGATGATGTAATTGGTGGTGGAATTATACAGCGGGCTGAGCAGCCTTTTTCCGTTTAATTGTATCTATATTTGTAATATATAACTTATGAGAAAGGTATTTCTTCTACTAATCATTGCTTCTGCAGTAATTTTTAATGCTTGTACAAAAAGCACCGAAGTGCTTTCATTAGCTTCAGTTAATGATTATTATCCCTTAAAAGTGGGTAAATATGTTACCTATAACCTCGATTCAACCGTTTTTATAAATTTTGGTACCAAGGATACCGTTATCAAATATCAGGTTAAGCATGAAGTTGATGCTTTAATCACCGATAATTTGGGAAGGCCTGCTTACCGCATTATTCGTTACATACGCAAAACAGCGGCGCAGGGCTGGACGCCAGATAATACATTTATGGCCGTGCCTACTGAATTCGCTACCGAATTTGTTGAAAACAATATGCGTTTTGTAAAACTTAAAGCGCCGGTAAGAGATGCATATACCTGGAAAGGAAATGTGTATATAGACACTTACTCCTTAAACTCCAATGTTAAATATTTAGATGACTGGGATTATATTTATGAAAATGTGAACCAGCCATTAACTGTTGGCAGTTTTACACTTGACAGCACTTTATCCGTTACGCAACGTGATGAAATAATTGGTAACCCAGGCGACATAAACTCTTACCACGAAATTAATTTCAGCGCCGAAAATTATGCCAAAGGCATTGGCCTTGTTTACCGCAACTTTCTGCATATTGAATATCAGCCACCCCGCCCCGGTGTTGGCGCTTACCGTGTTGGTTATGGTGTAAAGATGACGATGATAGCTCATAATTAAACCGTTGAAGGTTGAAGAGAGACTCTGGAATTAAAAAAAGCTGACTTTACTTTCCGACTGACGACTCCGAACTTAGAACTCCAAACTAAGAACTAAAAACTAAGAACTCACTTCCCTTTCGTAAACGATGAAAAATCTGTAGAAGGAATTTTATCAACCCCCAATTGCCGTAGTATGGTTACCAATTGACCCCGATGGTAGGTTGCATGATTAAACACATGGTGCATCATTTGGTAAACCGGCATTTTCGTTTGTTCTTTATTACGTATAAATGCAAACACATGCTCGAGTTGAGGTTCAGATGCCTTATTTACCCATTCAATCCAATCCTGACTTTGCTTTGCAAGCTTAGTTGCCATTTCATCAAAACTTCCAGAAAAACCTATGCTTTCCAGTTCAATATTTTCAACAAGTTTCATACGTTTCCACCATACTTCTTCGGCCAGCCACATATGCTGCATGGTTTTATATAAAGAGGGAAAACTACTGGCAATTTCCCTGTTAATCTCTTCATCGCTCAATTTATTGATGATATCAACCAATAATTTGGTAGCCCAGATATTATAAGCGGCGTATTGTTGCAATAATTCCTTCATCGTTTTATGTACTTTTGATTACTCAGCAAATTTGCTTTGTAGGATAAAATTATCCATTATTAATTATAACATTGTCAATTTAAAATATGTCCGATAAAAAAATTCCATACAGCGGTTTTAGTTCAGTTGCCATTCATGGTGGTCATGAGCAGGATCCTAACTACGCCCACCTTACACCCATTTATGCCAGTAGCACTTATGTATTTGATGAGGCTGAACAAGGCATGAGGCGTTTCAGCGGCGAAGAAAAGGGGTATATCTATAGCCGCTGGGGAAACCCAACAATTACAGAAGCCGAAGAAAAAATTGCTGCGTTAGAAAGCTTTGGAATTGTGGATGAATCAGGAAATCCAATTGAATTAAAAGCCATTTTACATGCCAGCGGCATGGCTGCTTTAACCACATTAATGATTGGAACATTGAAGGCTGGTGATAAAATCCTTACACATTATTCTTTGTACGGCGGCACACATCAATTGTTTGAAACAGTTTTACCGCCGCTTGGTATAGAAACAATTATTGTTGATTTAAGAGATTTGGATGCAGCAGCCAAAGCCATTAGCTCCGATTCAAAAATAAAAATGCTTTACCTCGAAACACCTGCTAATCCTACAATACAGTGTGTTGATATTGATGAACTCACAAGATTAGCAAAGCAAAACAATTTGATAGTGGCAGTTGATAACACTTTCGCCACACCGTATTTGCAGCAACCATTTCAATACGGCATTGACTATGTTTTTCACAGCACTACCAAGTTTTTAAATGGCCATGGCACTGCTATTGGTGGTGTGTTATTGGGTAAAGATGTAGAGCATATGAATGGGCACATTACTAAAGTGCATCGCATATTAGGTGGCAACAGTAATCCCTTTGATGCTTTTTTATTAACGCAGGGAATGAAAACACTGGAAGTGAGAATGGAACGTCACTGTCATAATGCAACAGAAGTAGCTGCTTTTTTAGAGCAGCATCCGGCCATCAGTAAAGTAAATTACTTAGGGCTGTCCTCCCATCCCGATTTTAATACCGCAGGCAAACAAATGCGCCACGCCGGCGCCATGTTGAGTTTTGAAATGGCAGGTGGACTGGAAGCAGCTAAGCAATTTATCGATCGGCTGCAAATGTGCATCCGTGCCGTCTCTCTGGGCACATGCGATACCTTACTTTGCCATCCGGCAAGTATGACGCACCATGGTGTACCTAAAGAAAAAAGAGAACAATATGGCATTACCGATGGGTTAATACGCATGAGTGTAGGAATTGAAAATGTACAGGATATAATTTTAGATTTGAATCAAGCGTTGGGATAATTGTTAATTGTTGAAAAATATGGGTATTATAATTCGTAAGGCAGTAAAAGAAGATTGTGGAAGGATGATGGAGCTTATTCAGGAGCTGGCGGTTTATGAAAAAGAACCGGAAGCTGTAACAGTAAGCTTTGATCATTTTGTTGAGTGTGGTTTTGGCGAAAAACCAATCTGGTGGGCATTTGTTGCCGAAGTGGAAGGAAAAGTGGAAGGATTTGCCTTATGGTACATTCGCTACTCTACTTGGAAAGGAACACGCTTATATCTGGAAGACCTGCTGGTAACTGATAAAATGCGTGGACAAGGCATTGGTAAACTATTACTTGATAAACTGATTGAAGAAGCAAAAGAAAAAAAGTACAGCGGCATGATGTGGCAGGTGCTCGACTGGAATGAACCGGCGATAAATTTTTATAAAAAATATCCCGAAGTTAATATTGACGCTGGTTGGCTTAATTGCAGTATTAATTTTTAATTTGTGAGATAATTGCTCTCCAGGCAAAATGCACAATAATGTAGCAGGTAATCAGGTTAATAAACTAATCAAATCCGCCTTAAGGCAACATATCGTATTTTAGCAGCATCTTGGCTATAGTAACACGATTTACTTTAAATACTTAGTTTATGCAAACAACCCCTATAAAAAAAACTATAAGTCGTTATTTCACGATTATTTTTGCTGCCGCTCTTTTTTTTTCCTGCCAAAAAGAGCTGCATTTTGAAGGCGGTTCTGGCGGTACACAGCCCGATCTCACTACAAAAATAAATTCATCGGTATCTGGCTTTGTAACCGATGAAAACGAAGCGCCTGTTTTGGGTGCATCGGTTCAGTTTGGCGCCAGCACAGCCACTACAGATAAGTACGGCTATTTTGAATTTAAAAATGTGCAGGTGGTAAAAGAAGCGGCGGTAGTATCCGTAACCAAAGCAGGATATTTTAAGGGCTTTAGAACATTTATTGCTACCGAGGGCAAAGCGGCCTTTGTAAGAATAAAACTTATACTTAAAAGCAATGTTGGCAGCTTTAACAGCACCATTGGAGGTACGGTGATTTTGGTTAGTGGTTTTGATATTAAGTTTTACGCAGGCACCATTGTAAATGCAGCTACTAATGCCCAATACAATGGTACTGTTAATGTGTCTGCATTTTGGCTAAACCCGGGAGCATCGGACATTAACCGGATAATGCCTGGCGATTTACGGGGCACTAATAAAGATGGTTCGCTTAAAATTTTACAAACATTTGGTATGGGAGCTGTTGAACTTACGGGTTCATCGGGCGAATTGCTGCAAATTGTTAATGGCCAAAGAGCAACTATTACCATGTTAATACCAGGGTCGCTTTCTGCCAGCGCACCTGCAACCATTCCGCTTTGGTACTTCAACGAAACCAATGGCCTGTGGAAAGAGGAAGGAACTGCCACAAGAATTGGTAATGCCTATGTAGGCGATGTAAGCCATTTTTCTTATTGGAACTGTGATGTGCCGAATAATTATGTACAGTTTAATTGCACACTTAAAAATACTGCAGGTAATCCTATTCCCTATACCTTAGTTAAAGTTTCCGTTGCCGGCACGTCTAATTCTGGCTGGGGATATACAGATTCTTCGGGTTATACCGGTGGAGCCGTACCTAATAATGCGAACCTAATTTTAGAAGTTTATACAAACTGGGGCTGCACAACGCCAATTTACACACAGCCATTTACCACAACCAATGTAAATATCTCCTTGGGTGTTATAACAATTGCTACTACTAATAATGTTGCCACATTAAGCGGTACGGTCACTAATTGCGCCAATAGCCCTGTTACAAATGGTAATATCATTGTGGCAGAAGGTCCTATTTTTACAAAGTATCCACTAAGTAATACGGGAGCATACAGCTTCAGTAAAATCTTCTGTACATTTCCGCAAACTGTAACCCTGATAGGCGAAGACATAGCCAATTCGCAGCAGAGTCCAAATACAAGTTATGTGGTCAATTCCGGAACAAATACCGTTGGTAACATTCAGGCTTGCGGGGTTACAACTCAACAGTTTGTAAATTATACCATAAACGGCACGTCTTACTCATTTACTGCGCCGGTTGACAGTATATTTATGGCGCCCGGAAATGGCAACTCATTTATTACTATCGAGGGTAACCGAATTGGATCGCCGAATAACTATGCATCTCTGTTTTTTGATGGACAAGGTATTGCTTTAAACAGCAGCCAACCTTTTTCTATATTCAGAAGTACTGAGTTGAATCAAACACCTAATCCGCTCCCCATTTTTGTAAATATTACCGAGTATGGTGCTATTGGAGAGTATATCAGCGGGAATTTTACGGGTACTTTTATAGAAACCCTACCTCCAAATACTTCGTATAATGTTACCTGCAGTTTTAGAGTAAGGCGCACGTTTTAGATGATTTTTTGAATTTTATACAAAGCTTTCTGCCAAAAACAGGAAGCTTTTTTATTCCCTTTAAACTACGCCCCATTTTTCGTAAATTTGCGGCTCTTTAAGCTCAATAGAGAGCTTATGTACAAGAGTGCGACGCCACTAAAGCTATATAGTAGTACTGCGGCCCGGCTCCAAAAAAAATATTATGGCAGAAAAAATAACAATGGGTGCAGATGGAAAGTTGAATGTTCCCGATCAACCAATTATTCCTTTTATTGAAGGTGATGGCATTGGCCCCGAAATTTGGAAAGTAGCTCAACAGGTTTTTGATACTGCCATAGCCAAAGCTTATGCTGGTAACCGCAAAATTGAGTGGAAAGAAATACTGGCCGGCGAAAAAGCTTTTAAGCAAACCGGCGAATGGCTGCCCGCTGCAACATTGCAGGCTGCAAAAGATTACCTGATCTCTATAAAAGGGCCGTTAACCACACCAACAGGTGGCGGCATCCGTTCGTTGAACGTCGCCATTCGCCAGGACCTTGACCTGTACGCCTGTGTACGACCGGTTAAATGGTTTAAAGGTGTTCCCTCTCCTGTTAAACATCCCGAAAATGTGGATATGATAATTTTTAGAGAGAACACCGAAGATATTTATGCCGGTATTGAATGGAAAGCAGGTTCTGCCGAAGCTCAAAAATTTGAAAAATTTCTGTTAGAAGATATGGGCGTAAAAAATGTTCGTTTTCCTGGAGACTCCAGCTATGGCGTAAAACCGGTTTCATCACAGGGCACCAAACGATTGGTGAGAGCTGCTATTAAACACGCTTTGGAACATGATCTACCTTCAGTAACGCTTGTTCACAAAGGAAACATCATGAAATTTACCGAAGGTGGTTTTAAAACCTGGGGCTACGAAGTAGCTCGTGAAGAATATGGTGACAAAACTTTTACCTGGGCCCAATGGGATGAATTAAAAAAAGAACACGGCGAAGCACATGCCAATGAAGTGCAGCATAAAGCATTGCATGAAGGTAAATTGCTGATAAAAGATGTGATTGCAGATAATTTTTTACAACAAATATTGATTGCTCCTAAAGATTATTCGGTGGTGGCAACCCTTAACCTTAACGGCGATTATATTTCGGATGCACTGGCTGCCGAAGTTGGCGGCATTGGTATTGCACCGGGCGCCAACATCAATTACAGCACGGGTTATGCCGTTTTTGAAGCCACGCATGGCACAGCTCCAAAGTTTGCCGGCACCAACAGTATGAACCCCTGCTCTGTAATCTTAAGCGGCTGTATGATGCTGGAATATATGGGCTGGAAAGAAGCTGCCGATATGATCACCACAGCTATACAGGCCACCATCATGCGCAAGCAGGTTACTATTGACTTTTACAACCTGATGAGCGGTGCTACATTGTTAAAAACTACCGAGTTTGGCGATGCAATAATTGAAAACATGGGATTGGTAATTGATGATTTTCAATTGAAGAAATCAACGGGGCTGTAAAACCATTTAAACAACACGCCGATTATTGAAATAAAATCTGCGTTAATCATAACAATCGTAATAATCTGCGCTCTATCTTCGCAAAAAACAAAACAGCATTATGGCAAAAATACAAGTAGCAAACCCCGTAGTAGAATTAGATGGCGATGAAATGACCCGTATCATCTGGAAATTTATAAAAGACAAACTGATACTTCCTTATTTGGAAGTACCTATTCAATATTATGACCTAGGAATGGAATACCGTGATGAAACCAACGACCAGGTTACCATTGATGCAGCCAATGCCATCAAAGCCTGCGGTGTAGGTATTAAATGCGCCACCATTACCCCTGACGAACAACGTGTGGAAGAATTTAAGCTGAAACAAATGTGGAAGAGTCCGAACGGCACAATCCGTAATATATTGGATGGTACCGTTTTCCGTGAGCCTATCGTTATGCAAAATGTACCAAGATTAGTTACCAACTGGACAGCGCCCATCATTGTTGGCCGTCATGCTTTTGGCGACCAGTACCGTGCAACTGATACCGTAATAAAAGGCAAAGGAAAATTAACCATGACTTTTACACCCGAAGGTGGTGGTGAGCCTGAAGTGTTTGAAGTATACAATTTTAAAGGCGATGGTGTTGCCATGAGTATGTATAATACCGATGAAAGTATTTATGGCTTTGCCCGCAGTTGTATGAATATGGCGTTGAGCAAAAAATGGCCTTTATATCTGTCAACTAAAAATACTATTCTTAAAAAATACGATGGCCGTTTTAAAGATATTTTTGAAGAAGTGTATCAAAATGAATTTAAAACTCAATTTCTTGAAGCTGGCATCTCCTATGAGCATCGGCTGATTGATGATATGGTTGCCAGTGCCTTAAAATGGAATGGCAATTTTGTATGGGCTTGTAAAAATTATGATGGCGATGTGCAGAGCGATACGGTAGCACAGGGTTTTGGCTCACTAGGTTTAATGACGTCTGTTTTGGTTACACCTGATGGTAGCACTATGGAAGCTGAAGCTGCTCATGGTACCGTAACCCGTCATTACAGGGAGCATCAGGCTGGCAGACCAACATCTACCAACCCCATTGCATCTATTTTTGCGTGGACAAGGGGTCTTGCCTTCCGTGGTAAATTAGATAATAACCAACCCCTGATCGATTTTTGTAATGCACTTGAAGCGGTTTGTATTGAAACCGTTGAAAGCGGCAAAATGACTAAGGATCTGGCAGTTTGTATTCATGGCAATAAAGTGAAACATGCTGATCATTACCTGTACACCGAGGAGTTTTTAGACGCTATTGACGAGAACCTGAAAAAGAAAATGGGTTTATAATATTCGATTATCAAAATTTAGTAAAATAGTTAACCGCCTTGTAATTGTGCAGGGCGTTTTTTATATCTTTAGCTTATGAACGCTGTTATAATCATTGCCATTTGCGCCCTGCTTTTAATAGCGTATGTGTTCGATCTCACTTCCTCCCGAACCAGGATACCATCCGTTATTCTCCTGCTGTTGTTGGGCTGGATAGTTAGACAATTCAGCATATATTTCTTATGGGAAATTCCCGATCTTAATTATTTATTACCCTTTATAGGAACGGTGGGGCTGATATTGATTGTGCTGGAAGGCTCACTGGAACTGGAATTGAACGTTTCTAAAATTGAGATTATAAAAAAATCTGCCATCACGGCATTGGTTCCCATGCTGTTCCTGTCGGTATTACTGGCATTTGTATTTCAGTATTTTATGCCCGGCCTTGCTTACCGTGATGCTTTAACCAATGCCATTCCGCTGTCTGTTATCAGCAGTTCCATCGCCATACCTAGCGTAAAATATTTAAGTAAAAGGAGTAAAGAGTTTATCACTTACGAAAGTAGCCTCTCTGATATATTCGGTATCATCTTTTTTAATTTTGTGGCGTTAAAAGCTTTAAGTGAACAAAACTCAGCTTTTCAATCAATCCTCTTTTTACTGCTCATGATTATTGTGTCGTTTGCAGCAGCTATATTACTGGCATACCTGTTAAGCAAGATTGATCATCCGATAAAATTTGCCCCCATCATATTCAGTATCATTTTAATTTACAGCATAGCCAAATATTTTCATTTACCGGCACTTATTTTTGTAATGATATTCGGATTATTTTTAGGCAACCTGAAAGAATTTAAACGTTTTAGCTGGATAGGTAAACAAAAACCTGAAGTGTTAAAAAAGGAGATTGCTAAATTTAAAGAACTGAATATTGAGGCTACATTCTTGATACGATCGTTGTTTTTTATCCTATTTGGTTTTTTAATTGATACTGCCGAAATTTTAAATCCGGATACATTTGCATGGGCACTGGGCATAGTTGCTGCGGTCTTAATTTTAAGGGCCATTCAGTTTAAGTTATTAAAACTGGATATGATGCCGATGTTATTAATCGTGCCAAGAGGATTGATTAATATTCTGCTCTTCCTGTCAATTATACCAGCTCAACAAATTCCGCTGGTAAATAAATCACTTATTCTACAGATAGTTTTACTTACCGCTTTTATTATGATGATTGGCTTAATTTCAACCAAACGAAAGGAACAGCGATTGGCAGCACTAGAACAAGCACACAAATGAGCGAAAATCAACCTATATCAAACGACCCCCTGCATGGCAAAACACTCGAAATGATTGTTACACATTTGGTGGACATGTATGGCTGGGAAGAGCTGGGTAATATGATCCGTATTAATTGTTTCCGTGATAATCCCAGTATAAAATCGAGCTTAAAGTTTTTGCGTAAAACGCCTTGGGCAAGGAAGAAGGTGGAGGAGCTTTATATCAATGGCTGAAAATAATTATGAACGTTTTCTGTAGTTAATTACTGCCCAAGTGTTGAAAAATACACCTAGCCCCAGCACAGAAAATAAATCGGTTTTAATATCGGCAAATCCACTTCCTTTTAATACAATCATTCTTATGGCTTCAATAAAATAAGCTACTGGGTTTATTTTAGTAATCCATTTTGCCCATTCCGGCATGCTTTCGATTGGTGTATATAAACCACCCAACAACATAAACAGCATCATCACAAAAAAACTGACAAACGTAGCTTGTGTTTGTGTTTCGGCGTAAGTAGAAACTAACAGGCCAACACCCAGCAGCGTAAATAAAAATACAGCACCGAATAAATAAATCAATGCTATACTGCCAACGGGGATAATATTGTAAAACAACCATGATACTATCAATCCCAAAGTAAGCGTTACTAATCCCATTAACCAAAACGGAATTAGCTTACCCAGTATAAATTGTACTTTAGAGATGGGTGATACGTTGATTTGCTCAATGGTGCCCACTTCTTTTTCATGCACAATATTGAGGGCGGCCAAAAAACTACCAATCATCGTTAACAACGTTACCAATATGGCTGGCACCATAAATATTTTATAGCTCATGGTGGTATTATACCAGTTTGAAGAAGTGACTTCGATGGTTGGTTGCGGATTAAATTTTGGAAACTGAATCCATTCTGTTCTGATATCAGCATTAAAATCACGGATGATATTTACAGCATAAGCCCCGCCCAAATTGGCTTTTACGCCATTCACTGCGTTTACAGCAATCAACATCGAGCTTTTGCTTTCTTTTACCAAAGCTCTTTCAAACCCGGTTGGTATCTCAATAATAAGATCTGCACTACCGGATTCTATCGACTCCATTGCCTTATCGTAAGATGGAGAATAGTCGACCAATTTAAAATAACCCGAACCAGAAATTTTATTGATAAATTTCTGCGAGTAAGACGAATGATCATGATCTACCACCGATAATGAAACATTTTTTACCTCGTAATTGGCGGCAAAAGGAAATACAATTAATTGTATCACCGGCATCACCAGTACCATACGTAGTATAGCCGGGTTGCGAAAAACCTGCCTGAACTCTTTCTCCAGTATTACCAGCAGTTTTTTCATGACAGGCGGATTTTAAATTTTTTAAAACTGATGGTTAGTAAAAAAACTGACATCCCCAGCAGGATGAGCGACTCCTTCCAAACCGCAGCAAAACCAAGCCCTTTTATCATCACGTCTTTTACAATCAGAAAAAACCATTTTGATGGTACAATATTAGAAACGATTTGCAATGGCAGCGGCATGCTCTCAATAGGGAACATAAAGCCACCGAGCAGCAAAGTAGGTAACAGCAAGGCCATCAATGAGATCATCTGAGCTTCCTGCTGTGTTTTAGTAAATGTAGAAATCATTAATCCCAGCGAAACGGCTGTAATGATAAACAGTAAAGATTCTGCCATTAATAAAAATATACTTCCGTTGATGGGCACATCCAATATGGTAACACTTACTACCAAAATGGTAACCACGTTTGTAAGTGATAAAACAATGTACGGTATTGCTTTGCTGATGATAAACAGCAATGGATTTAACGGTGATACTAAAATCACTTCCATGGTATTTATTTCTTTCTCCCGAACAATAGCAACAGATGTCATCATAGCCGCAATCAGTATCAGTATCATGGCCATAACACCAGGTACAAAATTGTAAGTTCCTTTCAATTGCGGATTGTAAAGCATCCGTATTTCGGGTTTAATTTGGTAAGGCACCTGGGCCAGTTCAGTTAATTCCTGCTGATAATCGTTGATAATATTGGTTGCATAGCCCTTGATGGTTGTTGCTGTGTTTGGGTCAGATGCATCGGCAATGAGTTGTATTTGTGCATGATTGGTATGCAATAGTGATTCGCCGAACCCCGGTTGAAAAGCCACTACCATCCTCACTTTACCGGTTTTGAAAGCCGCCTCAATATCCGATTGCGAGTGAAGATTCTGATACACATTAAAATAACGGCTTGCATCAAGCCGTTGAATAATAGCAGCACTAGCTTCATCTTTAGCATTATCCAGCACAGCAATATTGCTGTTTTTTATTTCGTTAGTCAATGCAAAACCAAAAAGTATAATCTGCGCTATTGGCATCATAATAATGATGAGCAGGGATTTCCGGTCACGAAAAATGTGACGAAATTCTTTTTTTACGAAAATGATAAATTGCTTCATAATTAATCTGCTGATCGTTTTGCTCCTCTTGCCAATTGTAAAAACACATCATCCATAGATGATGCGTTAAATATTGTTTTTAAATTTGTTGGTGTATCCAGCGCTTCAATCTTTCCATCCACCATGATAGAAACCCGATTACAGTATTCCGCTTCATCCATATAATGCGTTGTAACAAAAACAGTAATACCTTTTGCCGATGCTTCATAAATTAAATTCCAAAACTCACGCCTGGTTACTGGATCAACACCACCCGTTGGTTCGTCCAAAAAAACAATTTTGGGTTCATGCAAGATGGCTACCGAAAAAGCCAGCTTCTGTTTCCAGCCAAGTGGCAGCGATTTTACCAAGGTATTTTCTTCATCAGTTAATTTCAACTGCTCCAGCAAAGCAGTCATTTTTTCTTTAATAGCAGCTCTGCTCATTCCATATATGCCTGCATAAAAACGGATATTTTCTTTAACCGTCAAATCTTCGTACAAAGAAAATTTCTGACTCATGTAGCCGATGTTCTGTTTAATTTCTTCAGTTTGCTTATACACGTCGAAACCCGCTACTGTAGCCCCTCCCGAAGAAGGAATAGATAAACCGCAGAGCATCCGCATGGCAGTTGTTTTACCAGCACCATTGGCACCCAGAAAACCAAATATCTCTCCCCTTTCTACTTCAAAAGAAATGGCATTAGTGGCTATGAAGTCACCGAATTTTTTAGTTAGCTTATCTGCTTTTATTACTATTTCTTTCATTTTTTAATTATGCTGCATCAACTGCATAAAACAATCTTCAATATTTGGTTGGGTTGGTTTAATTAAAATGTTCTTATGCTGATGCACATTCAGAAAGCTCAAAATCGCTGTTTCATCCTTCTCATCATCTTTTAAAACCAAGTGATGAAATTCACCAAAACTGTTACAGCTCTCCGTATTAGTATAGCTTTTCAAATCATTAAGCAGACTGTACATTTCATCAGATCGAACTGCCCAAATCGGTTTCTTAAATGCTTTAATAATATTCTCCGGCGTATCAATAGTCATGATCTTTCCATTCTGCATCAGGGCCACCCGGTCGCACATGGCTGCTTCATCCATATAAGGCGTGGAAACCAAAATAGTAATGCCCTGCATTTTTAAATTCTTCAGCATCTCCCAGAATTCTTTTCTAGAAACAGCATCCACACCTGTTGTTGGCTCATCTAAAAACAAAACCGAAGGTTTATGTATGAGTGCACAACATAATGCCAGCTTTTGTTTCATACCACCAGATAACTTTCCTGCACGACGTTCCTTAAAAGGTTCAATCTGGATGTAAATATCTTTTATCAGGTCATAATTAGCTTCGATGCTGGTGTTGAAGATGGTGGCAAAGAACTGCAGGTTTTCTTCCACCGTCAAATCCTGATACAGCGAAAATTTGCCAGGCATATAACCAACCCGTTTACGTATCTCTTTGTAATCCTTTACCACATCAAATCCATCAACAGTTGCAGTTCCGTTTTCTGCCAAAAGTAAAGTGGTTATT